>CAZBPF010000036.1:4626-6405 GCA_964493745.1 uncultured Gammaproteobacteria bacterium | reverse complement strand
GCTTGGAGCCAGGTCCATCATTTTGTTCCTGACCAAAAAGAAAAATTTTTAAAACGTGGCGAGCTGATACTTTTGGTAAGCTTGGGCAAAGTAGACCAAGAACAGCCGACCGCTGCTGTCGGCAGGGAAATTATTTCTCGATTTCATGAAGAATACTATGGAAATCTGGAAAAAAAACCAATGGCCGCCTTAGAAGAAGCGGCCAAAAAGGTGGCTCAAGAAAAATCTCGGTATTTTAATCAACCTGAGGAAATAAGTTTTATTTGTCTAGTTGTATGGAGAAATATTGCCTACTTGCTGGTTTATCATCAGGGCAGAATTTTATTAAGAAGAAAAGATAAGACTATCCAGATTTTAGACACTGAAAAGGCGAGTCCAGCTTCTGTTTCCGGATACGTAAAAACAAACGATATTTACGTTCTAGGCACTACAGACTTTTTTACCAAGCTTCCGGAGACAATAATCCATTCCGGGTTAAGCGTTGAAGATTTAGAAAAAACGGCTGAAATTTGGGGTCCCGTAGTACATGCTCGTGAAGACCAGGGGCGGCTGGGTGCAGTGATAATTAAAATTGGTTCGGAGGAAAAAGACCCTGAATTTTTTCAGCCAACTTCTCAAGAAAAGCAGAAGAAAAGTAAAAAGAATTTTTTTAAAAAATTAAAAAAACCACAAATTAAATTGGGCTTTTTAAAAAATTGGTTAAAGAAAATTTCTTCATTATCAGTTGCAATCGGATTTTTAGCCCTATTGACTGTTTCAGTGGTTTTTGGTTGGCGGAAAAGGCAGGAACAGCAAAAGCAGGTAAAAGTGACTGAATTGTCGTCGGCAATTGAAGAGAAAATTTCAAATGCCGCGTCGATTCGCAACCTTGATCCGGAAGAAAGTTTAAATCTCTTGAAAGAAGCGGAAAAAATAAGCGGGGAATTAAAAACACTTAATAAAACAAAAGCCGAAGCCTATTTCAGTCAGGTTGAGGAAATTAAAAAAAATCTTGGGGAAAAGGCCTTACAACCAGAAATGTATTATGATATGCATTTAGTTGATGAAAATATTGAAATCGGGTCAGTTTTTTGCAACGGTCAAATGGCGCTGGTTCAGGATATAGAAGGGAAACGATTAATTAGTATTGATTTAGACACAAAATCAGCAGAAATCGTTGCCGCAGGAGACGAGCTGTCCCAGAAAAGTTTGTTGGCCTTAACCGAAAATAGAATATATTTTACTTCCGATAAACAAATATATTGGGTAGTCGATGAAGAAATTACAAAACTCCTTGACCTGGATGCGGAAGCGGTTATAACCGCTTCCGGTGGTTGGCTGGGAAATTTTTATCTTCTTGATTCCGGGCAGGAACAAATTTGGAAATTTCCCGTGATTAGTGGAGGAATAGGAGCCGGTCGGCCGTGGTTGAATTCTAAATCCGATTTAGATTTCAGTGACTTAACCGATATGTCAATAGATGGAAATATTTGGCTTTTGTCGGAAAGCGGTAAAATATTTAAGTATCTATCCGGAGAAAAACAAAGCTTGGCAATGCAGCTTCCCGCCGGTATTGGTAAAGCGGAGTTTTTGTCGGTTGCCGGTGAAGGAGAACAGATGTCTTTTTGGGATGCGGATAATAAAGTAATTTGGTTATTTTCTAAAGACGGCGACTTCATTCTTCGCCAACCGGTTGAGTTTGACAGCTTACGTGATATGTCAATTTCTTCTGATGGTTCCAAAGTTTACTTGTTTGGGAAAGACAAGATTTATTTAGTAGAATTTTAATTTATGAAAAAA
>CAZBPF010000036.1:0-4526 GCA_964493745.1 uncultured Gammaproteobacteria bacterium | reverse complement strand
GCCGATTGTCGGAAAGATTGTTCTACTATTGAGGAGTGTCAGCAGTTTATTGAAGAATGCGGCGATATCCTTGATCTGTATGACCAAGCCAATTTAAATAATAAACAAACTTTAGAGGAGTTTAAGGTTCAAATAAACCGTTTTGAGTCAATGATAAATTCAGCTGATAATCAAATTACCGGCTTGGAAGATAAAATTATTGACCAAGAAGCGGATATTGAAGTACAAAAGTTATTGTTGGCTAATCGTGTGCGTCGCCTTTATATTCATCAGCAGTCATTTTCAACCCTGACTGTTTTCTTGTCCTCTGAAGGAGGGGCGCATTTTGTCCGCCAGATGTTTTATCAGCAGTTAGTCACTAACGAAGACAAAAAAGCGATTGAAAATTTAAGTCAAGAATTAGCCGACTTGAAGGATAACAAAGAAGAACTCGAGAAAAACAAAGTTTGGCTGGCCCAAAAAAAGAAAGAAGCCGAAGATAAGGTTTCTTTTTTGGAAGGAGAAATTGCTAAAACTGAAGATTATCTTGATGTTTTATCAACGACCATTGAGGAATTATCTGAAAAACAGGAGGCCTTACTGGCAGCCCGTTCCGGCCAATTTACAACCAGTGTTGGTAATGTGCCGGTGAGTAATATACCTTGCTCCGGGCCGCCGGGTAGTCCCAGTTACTGTGATCCGGGTGGAGGGAACTGGTTTGGTGTTTTTTCTTTTGGTGCTTGGACGCACAGAAAGGGGATGAGCCAGTATGGCGCTAAAGGCCGTGCTGATGCCGGTCAAAATACTGACCAAATTTTAGAGGCCTATTATGGAAAAAAACCGGTGGACAAGGATACCGGCGGCACAATTTCAGTTTCCGGATTTGGCGATTTAGATTTTGAAAATTATTATCTATACGGCATTGCTGAAATGCCGAGCAGTTGGCCGGTTGAGGCGCTTAAGGCCCAGGCAATAGCCGCTCGTACATATGCCTATCGATATAAAGTTGAAGGAAAGACAATTTGCACTACCGAGGCCTGTCAAGTATTTAGAAATGACAAGGCCGCCAGTCCGCCGGATTCTTGGAAAGAAGCTGTTGATCAAACTAGCGGAAAAGTTTTAGACGACGTAATTACGTATTACTCGTCAACTGCCGGCGGTTACCTGACTACTTCGGGTTGGGATACGGAGTGCGGTGATAACAGCTGTTGGCCGGATCAGGCCTGGGAAGTTAAAGCAAATTCTCCTTGGTTTTATTCCAGCTGGTTTACTCAAAATTATACTTCCGGTTCAGCAAACTGTAACCGTTCGCATCCATGGTTGAATGAAAAAGAAATGGCTGATATTTTGAATGCTTGGCTTGTTTTGAAAAAACAGGGTAATGATGATCGGATTTTGCCGGTGACAATAGGCAGCTGCCCGATTGGCGGCGTTTCCGGTAATCCGTATACCATAGACGAACTAGTTAATAAAGCTAATGAACATAGCGGCGCTTATACTTCGGTAACCGGTGTATCTGTTAACTATAGTAATGACGGTTACACGGCAACTGTTTCTTTTAATACTAACCAGGGAACAATTGATATTTCCGGTTCCGAGTTTAAGAAAGCTTTTAATTTGCGGGCCCCCGGTTATATTGCGGTAAGAAGCTCTTTGTTTAATGTTGAAAAGAATTAATTATCTTTTCAAACTCTTTCCGGTCCAGGGTTTCTTTTTTTAATAGACGATTTGCCACTTCATCAAGACATTCTTTTTCTTTTTTCAGCAATTTTTGCGCTTCCTTATAAGCGGTAGTGACAATATTTTTTATTTCAGTATCGACTTTACCTTTAGTTTTTGGTGAAACTTCATCGGGCTCCATATAAGTTCCACCCCATTCAGTAGTATTAACTTGTCGGCCGAAATAAAGCGGGCCGAGGTTACTCATTCCATATTCAATAACCATTTTACGGGCAATTTGAGTTGCATGTTCAATATCTTTGGCAGCCCCTGACGTCATTTCATCAAATATCATAACTTCAGCCGCTCTGCCTCCCATTAAGGTAATGATTTTTGATACTAATTGGGTTTTGTTTTGGTGAACTCTATCTTTTTCCGGTGGCATTAAGGTGTAACCGAGAGCAATGCCCCGAGCAACGATTGAAATTTTTTCAACCGGGTCTGCTTGCGGGCTGAAATAACTGACAACTGCATGACCGGCTTCATGATAAGCAGAAATCTTTTTTTCCTCTTCTGATACTAATCGCTTTTTTTGCGGTCCGAGTTTAACTTTAATTGCCGCTTCGTCTAACTCTACCGGCCCAACTTTGTTTTTACTATTTCTGGCGGCTAAAATTGCTGCCTCATTGAGCATATTTTCTAAATCAGCTCCGGAAAACCCAACTGTTCTTCGGGCTAGTTTTTTAAAAGAAACCCGCTTGGAAAAAGGTTTTCCTTTCGAGTGAAGTTTTAAAATGGCCTCTCTTTCTTCTAAGTCAGGTAAATTAAAAATAATTCGTCGGTCAAAACGTCCGGGTCGAGTTAAGGCCGGATCCAATATGTCCGGTCGGTTAGTTGCCGCTAATATAATTATTGTTTCATTTGGCTCCAGTCCGTCCATTTCTACAAGTAGTTGATTTAATGTTTGTTCTCTTTCTCCGTGACTGCCGGCAAACCCGCCCATTCCCCTGGCACCGCCGATAGCATCCAGCTCATCAATAAAAATAATTGCTTTTTGGGCTTTACGAGCATTTTCAAATAAATCTCTTACTCTACTTGCACCGATGCCGACTAACATTTCCATAAATTCCGACCCGGCCATGTGTAAGAAAGGAACTTTGGCTTCTCCGGCAATGGCTCGGGCCATCAAAGTTTTTCCGGTGCCGCTTGGCCCAACGAGTAATACGCCTTTTGGAATTCTTGCTCCCATTTTTTGGTACTTTTTAGGGTTTTTAAGAAAGTCGACTATTTCTTTAATTTCATTTTTGGCTTCCTCTAGTCCGGCCACATCGTCAAAGGTTGCTTTGCCGTTTTTTTTAAAAAATTTTGCTTTTGATTTGCCGAAAGAAAAAATACTTGATTGTGCTTTACCGGCCTTTTTATATATCATCCAAAAAATAAAACCGGTAAGGACAATTGGGCCCAAAGTGCCGACTAAATCACCAATTATTTTAAGCGTATCTTGATTGTTGACTTGGTAATCAATGCTTGTCGGCTTAATATCGGCGTTGACTAATATTTCGTTAAAACTAATGCCCGGCTCTTTTTGGCTGTAAACAGTAGTATCATCGTTAAGAGTAAGGTGTACTCGGTCATCGATTACGGTGACTTGTTCAATCTCGTTATTTCTAATTTTTTCAAGGGCAGCGGATAATGATATTTCTTTATCTGGTTGATCAGTTAAAGTGGTTAGGGCGGAGATGGCATAGAGAATTAAAAAGCCAATTAAAATTGCCTGGATGACTTTTTTCCAGGTGGAGTTTTTATCCTTTTTTTTCTTTTTCTTATTTAGCTTTATTTTCTTTTTTAAAGAATTAAGGTTTTTCATAGCTATTTAGTATAACATAAGTTCAGCCGAGGGCTAACCATATAATTTTATGATAAAATAAATTATGGCAGATATTTATAAGCCGGAACCGCCGCCGTCCAGGGATGAAGCGGAGGATAAGGAAGCTAAAAGCCCAATGCCTAAGGCGGAAAACAAAGAAGCCAAGAAAAAAAAGAAAAAAAAGGAAACTCCGAGGCAAAAAGTTTACAAAATAGTCGGTAAGTCCCGAAATCCCATATCTGGATTTGTTGCTCGGCCCTTTGGCTCTCATTTTGAAACTCAATTTGACAGCGAGGAAATTATCCTACTTTTACGGCGTCATCTTATTACCAATTTGGGCTGGATTATTTTGGCGCTGTTTTTAGCCGCCGCTCCATTATTGTTATTAAATTTCCCCTTGATTGAATTTTTGCCGGCGCGGTTTAAATTTATTTTTATTATTATGTGGTATATGTTTGTTTTTGCTTATACTTGGGAAAGCTTTTTATCGTGGTACTTTCAGGTGTTTATTATTACTGATGAACGGGTTGTGGATATCGATTTTTATAACCTGGCTTACAAGGAGATTTCCGACGCTGAAATAGAAAACATTGAAGATATTACCCTAGTCATGGCCGGTCCGATACAATCCATGTTCAACTTTGGAAATGTGAGGATACAGACGGCAGGTCAAGCTCCGGAATTTGAATTTGAACAAATTCCCCAGCCAATGAAGGTAGTTGATGTTTTAAAACAATTGCAGTTAGAAGAAAAACAAGAGGCAATTGAGGGGAGGGTAATGTAAAAATGGAACTATTAATAGATTTTTTTAGCGGAACAGGTATCTGGACAATTGCCAAGATTTTTGTCATCACTGGTTTGGGTATATATTTAATTTTTGCTTTTGTAGTTGTTCAACAGGTTAAAATGATGACTAAAGTAATTTCGGCTGAACTTGATTTGCCAATAAAATTAATATCTTGGTTTCACCTGTTTTTTACTATTTTTACTATTTTTCTAGCCATAGTTATTCTCTAACACT
>CAZBPF010000035.1:1683-6674 GCA_964493745.1 uncultured Gammaproteobacteria bacterium | reverse complement strand
ATGAAGATTTTGTTATTGTCTCCGGAGAGGAAGGATAAAGCCAGCCGGAAGAGGCGTCAGATGATTGTTCGGGGATTGGAGGGTTTAGGGACTGAACTACTTAACCCAATGCCTGGACGCCCGCCTGAAGCAAAACAAGTTTATCCGTCATTATTTCCCCAGCTTTTTTATCAACAAAATTCTCAGCTTCTTGATAATGCGGAATTAGTGGTCGCCGATTTAACCCAGCCGGATTTTAAAATGGGTTTTTTGATTTCCAGGGCCTTGTCGCTTAATATTCCTGTATTTGGACTTTATTGGCGAGAACAGGGTGAAAAAATTAAAACTGGTAAAGACACCAACCTGGGTGAATGGAAGGAAAAAGAGTTGTTTTATTTTGATTGGTTTAATAGAGAAAACGTCCGTTCGGTTTTAAGAGATTTTATTAAATTCATTAAAAAACGTCAGCGTCAATGGGGTAAATTAATTGTTATTGACGGAACTGACGGTTCGGGTAAAACCACACAGTCAAAACTATTAGTTGAATATTTGGCAAAAAAAGACAGACCGGTAAAGTACATTGAGTTTCCCAGGTATTATTCTTCTTTTCACGGTAAAATGGTCGGCCGTTATTTAAAAGGGGAATTCGGTGGTTTACGTGAGGTAAACCCTTATTTGGCCTCTTCCTATTTTGCCCTTGATCGACTAACTGCTAAAGAAGAGCTTGACGACTGGCTGACCGGTGGATGTTACGTTGTTGCTAACCGCTACACTTCTTCAAATATGGCATTTCAAACAGCGCGTTTGCCTAAGAAAGACCAGGAAAATTTTTTAAATTGGTTGATGGAAATGGAATACAAGGTTCACAAACTGCCTAAAGAAAATTTAGTTATTATTCTTCATGTTCCTGTTGAAGTTGGACAGGGATTAGTGGATAAAAAGGGAAATAGAGAATATATAAAGGGGACTAAAAGAGATATTCACGAGGAAAATTTAAACTTTTTAAAAAAAGTGGAGCAGAAATATCTTGACCTTATTGACCGGTTTGACAACTGGGTAAAAGTTGACTGCCTAGATGATGACAAAAATTTACTTTCAAAAGAGGAAATACATGCGAAAGTAATTGAGGTAGTGGAAAGGATGATTCGGTAGTAATCTACCTAAAGTATGATACATCGATGCATCGATGTATTATACTTTGGGGAATAAGGTTGACATTTTTGTTTTGTTTGGTTAGTGTGAAATTAATATGCCGCCAGTATCAGGGAGATATTTAAAAAAAGAACTTCAAGATAAAATCACTTCTTTGTTTTTAGCCGGGCTTGCTCAAGTTAAATCTAAAGATAAAGCAAAGCACTTTTTTGAAGCAATTTTTACTGATTCAGAAAGAAAGATGTTGGCAAAAAGATTTACCGTGTTTTATTTGCTTGAAAAAAATATACCTCGGGACGAAATAGCTGGAATTTTGAAAATGAGTACATCATCTATTACACGGCTTAATTACAAATGGAGGAGTTTGAGCAAAGTACATAAAGAAGTGATGAATAAAATAATGCTAAGAAAAGAAGTCAAAAATCTTTTTATTGATATGGTGAATACCTTTCGGTATGGGCCGCTGCCGCCGAAGTATCGTAATTGGAGTGAGTGGCGAAAGGCCAAAAATAAATGGCTTAAAAATATTGAAAATCCGCTTAGGTAGTAATTGTGATGCATTGACGTATCGATGCATCGTAAATTTAAAGTATTTTTTTCTTATTAGTTGTGAAATTAGGGTGGGTTTGTTATAATTCAACTCATTACACACATCGGACGGGACCATTCTCTCCTGATTTGATTCGGGGGTAGTATTTAAAATTTGTCTGGTGGAGGAGAAAAAGGATGGCAAAGAAGAAAAAAAAGGCTGAAGGCGAAAAGCCCAAAGCTAAAACCAAAAAACAAAAAAAATCAAAAAAAGATACGGAAGTAACTTTGAAAGACCTTCTTGAGGCGGGGTGTCATTTTGGACACAAGAGATCAAAGGTTGATCCCAATGCTAAGCAAAATATTTATGCCATTAAGGACGGCATTGCTGTTTTTGATTTGGCTAAGACAAAAGAAAAACTGGAAGAAGCAAAGAAGTTTGTATCTGAACTGACAAAAAAAGGCGAGAAAATAGTTTTTGTTGGTACAAAACGCCAGGCGGCTGAAATAATAAGAGAAGAAGCGAAAAGGGTAGGGGTACCGTTTATTACCAACCGCTGGCTGGGGGGGACAATTACTAATTGGGACCAGATTAAGGAAAACAGCATTGATAAGCTGAATGAGTTAAGAAAAGAATGGAAAGAAGGCAAGTATGAAGACCGGCCCAAAAAGGAGCAGGCGGTTGTTAGAAGAGAAATAACTCGTTTAGACCGACTGGTCGGCGGAATTGCTGACCTGGAAGAGCTTTTTGGAGCACTTTTTATTGTTGATATTGATCACGAATTAACTGCAGTTAAAGAAGCGCGTCAGATGGGTATGCCGGTAGTGGCAATTGTTGACAGCAACAGTAATCCGGATTTAGTTGATTATCCAATACCGGCTAATGATGACGCAACCCGGTCAATACAGCTGCTGGTCAGTGAAATAGCGGATTCAGTAATTAGTAATAAGTAATAGGTAATAAGTAAAATGGGAAATAAACTAATAGAACAGGTTAAACAATTAAGGGATGAGACCGGGATTAGTATTATGGATTGTAAGAAGGCGTTGGAAGAAGTTGATGGAGATATTAAAAAAGCAAAAGAAGTTTTGGCGGAGAAGGGGATTAAGCAGGCGGAGAAAAAGAAGGGTGAGGAAACCGGCCAAGGTTTCATAGCAACTTACACCCACGCAACTGGTAAAATTGGCGCAATAGTTAAATTAGAATCGGAAACGGATTTTACAGCTAGAAATCCTGAATTCCGTTCATTAGCCAAAGATATTTGTTTGCAAATAGCTTCAATGGACCCTAAAGATACCGAGGAACTTTTAAGTCAAAATTTTATCCGGGAGCCGGAGAAAACGATTGAGGAAATAATTAAGATTAATATTGCCAAGTTTGGAGAGAATATTCAAATTGGCGACTTCACCCGGTTTGAAATCTGAAACTTAACTTGTTGTGGCATGCTTAAAATATATTTTCTAGGGATGACGCTCGCCAATCAGTGCTCGCTGCGCTCTCAACACACAAAAAGGGCTTTTTAACTTTAAAGGCATAGTGGTGTGTTTCGAGAACCATCCAGAAAACATAATTTTAATTTGCCAAAATAGTAATTATTCTTTTATTTGAATTCAAGCTTTTTTGCATTTCTGTTTTTCTGCTATAATCCAATCATGGACAAAAATAAAATTTCTTCCGAAATGGAAAAGGTCGTTGAGATTTTTAAAGACGAGTTGGCAACAATTAGAACCGGTCGGGCTAATCCTTCTTTAATAGAAGACATGAAAGTGTCAGTTTACGACGGAAATCAAATAATGCAGTTAAAAGAGCTGGGAACGGTTGGAGTGGAAGAGGCAAGGACAATGGTTTTTCAGCCTTGGGACAGGTCGATTATTAAAGAAGTTAAAAACGAAATATTGGCTAACAGCTCTAACCTTCAGGCGGTTGTTGACGGAGAAAAAATCAGGATAAAACTGCCGACGTTGACTGCTGAACAACGTCAAAATTATATAAGTTTGCTCAATAAGAAGCTGGAAGCAGTAAGGGTGATGATTCGTAATGTTAGGTCGGATTACCGTTACGAATATCAGGACATGCTTCAAGAAGATGAAATAAGCGAAGACGAATTCCACCAATGGGAAAAAGAGCTTCAGCAATTAACTGATGAATATATAGGTAAATTAGAAGAATTAGCTGAGAAGAAAAGATTAGAAATACAAGGTAACGGTTAGGGTAGCGAAACGAGCTTCGTAACCGCAACCCTAACCGATGTCTTTTATTATATTTATTGTCGCTATTTCAACGATGATCCTCATCCACGAGATGGGGCATTTTTTAGTGGCCAAGTGGATGGGGTTGAAAGTAGAGGAGTTTGGTTTGGGTTATCCGCCGAGATTAGTCAGCAAAAAAATTGGAGAAACAATCTATTCTTTGAATTTAATACCGATGGGCGGCTTTGTCCGCATCTGGGGTATGGAATCAAAAGTTAAAAAGGATAAGCACCGGGCTTTTTATCATCAAAATAAGATTGTTCAATTTTTAATTCTTTCTGCCGGCGTGATTATGAACTTTGTTTTGGCTATCGGCGTGTTCAGTGTAATTTACGGTATTAAAGGCGTTCCAAGGAGTATGGGAAAAGTAGAGATTATCCAGGTGGTAGGGGATAGTCCGGCCGAAAAAGCGGATTTGCCTGAAGGAAGCTTTATTGTCGCGGTTGAAAAGAACGGTGAGAAGATTGAAATAGAGACCGACACTCAGTTTATTGAAGCAGTTAACAAGTGGGTGGGTGAAGAAGTAATTTTAATTACTGAAAAGGGGGAGGAGTTTAAAATAGTTCCCAGAAAAGAACCGCCTGAGAACCAAGGTCCGTTGGGAGTAATTATCAGTGATAAAAAGCTAGTTAAAACACCATTGTATCTGCGGCTTCCGGAAGGTGCTTGGCTGGGTTTAAAAAGCGGATTAATGTGGGGCTGGGAAATTGTTAGAGGGCTTAGTATTATTATCGGCGATTTAGTTAAAGGAAAGCCGCCGGAAGAATTTGCCGGGCCAATTGGTATTTATAAGGCGTCAACCAGTATATTTGAAGAAAGCGGATTGCTGGCGGTAATTCATTTTTTTGCTATTGTTTCGGTTAACTTAGCGGTTGTTAATATTGTTCCGATTCCGGGAACCGACGGTTGGCATGCTTCTATTTTAGGATTTGAATTGATCAGAGGTAAGCCGATTACTGAAAAAACTAAACAGAAAATCAATCAAGCAGCAATGATTTTTATTCTCCTTTTGTCCGCATTGATTATTGCTTCAGACGTAAAGAGATTTGTTTTGTAAAACAAAAGTTAAAAGCAAATAGCGA
>CAZBPF010000035.1:0-1583 GCA_964493745.1 uncultured Gammaproteobacteria bacterium | reverse complement strand
AATGGTAATGTCCCCAACCTTCTGCAATATTAGCAGTAACAGAAGATGCTGCTCTTCGCAATTGATCAGTTAGGCCGTATTTTTCATTTGATGGAAAATTCTCTGTTAATTTATATATTTTTAAAGCTACTTGGTGATTTATTTGCCAAGCTTTTAGATCGGTAAAATAGTTTATTTTTCCCATATATTTATATTTCGCTATTAACTGTTTGCTGTTAACTATTAACTATTTATAATCGAATCCATTCCAGCAAAACTGCTGAATTGGGCTGGAGAATAAATTTCTTAGTAATTGTTGAGGTTGTAATTTCTTCTCTTGAGGCAACAGCTTGTCCCTGGAATCTGATTTGGCGGAAAATATAGTTTCCCGGTTCAATATTTTGTAAAGTAATCGGCGGCGTTTCATAATGATTATTCAACGGGTCATAATTAACAACTAAAACTTGAATTTTATTATTTTTTTTAACTGCTGCTGCCGATACCCAAGAACCTTCGCCTTCCAAAGGCAGCCGCTGACCTTCCAATTGGTTTAAAAATTGATAAGCGTGGTATCTTGGCTTTTTTGTTATGCCGTGACTTTCATGAGTTAAAAGACCCCATCTACCCCAGTGTTTTTTATCTTCCGGAGACGGGCCGTCTTTTAATTCAAAAGCAAAAATTCGATGAACCTTGCCAAGCAGGCGGGTGATTGCCGACATGGCGTGAACAGCACTAATTTTATTATCATACCAGGGCGAGTTTTCTGAGTCCGGTCCAAATTCGGTGATTAAACGCTCGACGTTGAAATAATTGCCGTAATCGGTCAAAATCTGGTTTAATTTTTCAAAATCTCTTAAATACTCATTAATATTTTTGGAATAATGATGCCAGGAAACAAAATCAATTCTCAAGTTGTTTTCGTAGCAATAATCAAATAGGGCCTTTATCCAGTTCGGGTAAAAACCGGTCGTTGCCGGTCCGCCGATTTTAAAATTGTTGACGTTTTCTGTTTCTTGGGCGGCCGTAACTGTATGATAATAAAGTGTTAAGTAGTTCGGGTTTTTGCCGTAGTGCCAATTACCAAATAAATCAGGCTCATTCCATACTTCGTAATATATATTATCCAAATTAAAATTGTTTTTACCTGAATAGCGACTGACGGTTGCTTTAACTAATTGATGCCACTGGTTCCAATTTTGCGGCGGTGAAGTTTTTTGACCGTCAACAGTCATTTCCGGCGGCATGTAAGAGAGGGCAAACATTGGTTTGGCACCGGTGTCAAGGATAGTTTGGACTACTTGGTCAAGTTTTGAGAAATCATAAGCTCGCCCGTTGATATCGACGTAATAGTCAAAAATATGGTCAATGCGAATAATTTCCGGCTGGAGATTGGCAACCTCGTTTTTAACCGGAGCAATCATGTCTTTTGGTTCTTCACCGCCTTGAGCAAAATTCTGCCATAATGAGGGCCGTATTTCCGCCCCCGGTTTGGAAGCATTGATTTTAATATTTGCTTTTTTTCCAAACGCCGCCCGGCGTAAATCATGATTTTGAAATACGGCGTATAAGCCAAGAGGGATGATGAGAAGCATCGCTAATATCGT
>CAZBPF010000034.1:0-6802 GCA_964493745.1 uncultured Gammaproteobacteria bacterium | reverse complement strand
CGGACTTTAGTCCGCGTTATTCATATTTTGGGTAACAGCATTTTTTATACTTTTCACCTGACCCGCACGGACACGGGTCGTTGCGCCCGGGTGACGGCTGATTTGAAGTAATTGGTTCAATTTCTTTTCCTTTTTGTTCAGCCGACTGCGCCCCTTGCCCTTCCGGACCGACAACTTTCCCTCTACCTTCCTTTACACGGCCGGTTAAAGTTGGCTTTATTCCAACATCAACACGCATTATCCGCCTTGAAACATGATGGTCAATTTTAGCCAACAAATCCTGAAACATTTGATAACTCTCCTTACGGTACTCGACTAAAGGATCCCGTTGACCATATCCTCTCAGCCGTACCCCTTCCTTCAAATTATCTAAAGCAGTCAAATGGTCAACCCACAAATTATCCAACGTGTAAAGTAAAACTGACTTTTCAATTTGCCTTGAAGCATCCGGACCCAAAGCTTTTTCCCTCTGTTGATAATATTTATCAAAGGTTTGCTTTAGAAAATTAACTGCTTCCTCTTCACTCATCTTTTTTATTTTATTTTCCAGCTTTCCTCTTTCACTTTTGTCCTCAATAGGTATAATTTCACAAAACCCGATAATTAATTTTTTATAATCCGGCTGCATTGACTCCGCGTCTAAACTCATATTCCACAAATTTTCGATTTCCTGATGGACGATATTCTTTATTTTTTGCTTAATTTGTTCGGGCTGATTTTGAAAATATTTAAGTATTTCTCTCCTTCGACTGTATATTATTTCCCTCTGTTTATTAACAATATCGTCAAATTCAACCAAGCTTTTACGCATATCAAAGTTAAAACCTTCAACTTTAACTTGTATTTGTTTAATCATTTTGGTAACCATCGGATGACTAATCGGCGCGTTCTCCGGCATCTGCAAACGCTCCATCATATTAGAAATTCTTTCTCCGCCGAAAACACGCATTAAATCATCTTGAAGTGAAACAAAGAATTTAGATGCACCCGGATCTCCTTGACGTCCGGACCGACCACGAAGCTGATTGTCTATCCGGCGGGCCTCGTGCCTTTCCGTTCCAATAACATAAAGTCCACCCAGGTCTAAAACCTTTTCTCTTCTTTTTTCCCATTCTTTTTCTAATTCTTTAATTTCAGACTTTGAATTATTTTGAGCTTTCTTTTTCGGTAATTCTCCACCCAGAACAATGTCGACTCCCCTTCCCGCCATATTTGTAGCTACTGTTACCGCCTTTGGTCTACCTGCTTGTGAAATTATTTTTGCTTCTTTTTGGTGATGTTTGGCATTTAAAATTTGATGAGGAATATTTTTCTTTTTTAAATAATTACTTACCATTTCATTTTTCTCAATGGAAGTAGTACCGACCAAAACCGGCTGGCCGCGTTCATAACATTCGGCTACTTCTGCAGCAACTGCCGTAAATTTAGCTCTTTTAGTTTTATAAATCTCATCCGGATAATCTTCACGGATAACCGGTTCGTTGGTTGGAATAACCAAAACATCTAAGCCATATATGTTTTTGAACTCTTCTTTTTCTGTAGCTGCTGTTCCCGTCATACCGGATAAAACGTCATATTTTCGAAAGTAGTTTTGGAAAGTTATTGTTGCCCAAGTTTTCGATTCTTTTTGTATTGGAACACCCTCTTTGGCCTCAACCGCTTGGTGCAAACCGTCTGACCACCGTCTTCCTTCCATTAAACGGCCGGTGAACTCATCAACAATAATTACCTGATTATCTTTAACCACGTAATCTTCGTCTTTGTTAAATAATGTTCTCGCTTTTAAAGCATTTTCTATTTGATGAATAGTCTCAAAATCTTCCTCGTAAAGGTTATCAACGCCTAGTTTGCGTTCCACTTTGCGGATTCCATATTCGGTCAGCATTGCGCTCCTTGATTTTTCATCAATTACGTAATCAGTTTCAGGAAAAAGTTCCTTGGCTAAACCGGCATACTGGTAATATTTTTCCGTCGGCTTTTGTTCAGGAGAAGATATTATTAACGGAGTTCTGGCCTCGTCAATTAAAGCAAAGTCAATTTCGTCAACAATGGCAAAGTAATGTTCCCGCTGAACAACATCATCCAAGCTTTGCGCCATGTTATCCCTTAAATAATCAAATCCAAATTCATTGTTAGTGCCGTAGGTAATATCAGCTTGATAAACGTTTTTTCTTTCGGTAGGTTTTAAGTGAACTAAACGTTCATCGTCGGCATTTTTAGAAAAATCCGCATCGTATATAAATGATTGGTCCGGAATAATACAACCAACCGATAACCCGAGTAAGTCAAATATCGGCGCCATCCAGCCGCAGTCACGGCGGGCAAGATAATCATTAACAGTAACTAAATGCGCACCTTTACCCTCTAACGCCCGTAAATAAAGAGCAGGAGTTGCCGACAGCGTTTTTCCTTCTCCGGTTTTCTGCTCGGCAATTTTACCTTCCCATAAAGAAATAGCCGCAATCATCTGAACATCATAAGGACGCAAGCCGACTGTTCTCACTGCCGCTTCTCGAACAACAGCAAACGCTTCCGGAATTAACTCTTTCGGGTCTGTACCTTTTTTAATTTGCTCTTTAAAACGTTTAGTCCTTGTTTTTAATTCAGAATTAGATAATGATTCGATTTCTTCTTCATACTTGTTAATTTCCTCGACTAAAACACCTAAACGTTTTAACTGCTTTTCGTTATAGTCAAATAGTTTCGATATAAAATTTAGCATGGTTAATATTATAACAAGATTCGGAGTAGCGGACTTTAGTCCGCGCCACGCAAGCTAAAGCTTGCTACTACTAAGCATCATTTAATAAAATCTTTCCCAACATATTCCCGAAGCACTTTCGGAACTTTAACTGAACCGTCTTTTTGTTGGTAATTTTCTAAAATAGCTAAAAGAACACGGTCTGTTACTCCGGTAGCATTGAGAGCGTGTACAAATTTTGTTTCTCCTTGATAATCAACCTTTATATTCAACCGCCGGGTTTGATAATCAGTGCAGTTACTACAGCTATGGGTTTCCCGATATCGCTCTCCCGCTGGAAACCAGGCCTCAACATCAAACATCAGCCGATTGGGAAAAGGAAGGTCACCTGTACTGCTGGCAACTACTTGATAAGGAATATCCAGCTCCTGCATCAGCTCCTCTTGTATTTTCAACATCTGCTGACAAGCAGAATCAGAAACTTGTACATCCGGAAGTGTATACATATTCATTTCAACTTTATTAAACTGATGTACCCGGAACATTCCCTTGGTATCTTTTCCGTAACTGCCGGCTTCCCTTCTAAAACAAGTTGAAAAATTAACGTATCTAACAGGCAAATCTTCCGGTTTTAAAGATTCATCCATATGCATTGGAATTACTGAATGCTCTGAACTGGAAGCTAAAATTAAATCATCTTCCTGGGTTTTATACATTTCGCGCCAATTACCGTGCTCAACGTATCCCATTTTCCGCTCAACTTCTTTTTTAATTAAAACCGGTGGGATAACCGGTTTAAAGCCGTGTTTTCTAATCTTACCAACAGCAAACTGCATCAGGGCTATCTCTAATAAGGCTCCGTCGCCAATAAAAAATCCAAATCTCGGTCCGGAAACTTTACTTGCCCGGTCAACGTCAATAATACCTAAATTTTCAGCTAATTTAAGATGATTTTGGGGTTGAAAGTCAAATTTGGGTTTATTCCCCCATTTTTTTATTTTGACATTGTCCCGGTCGTCTTTTCCGTATGGAACCTCTTTTGCCGGAATATTAGGTATGGCATACTGTGCTTCAAGACGCTTTCCTTCTAAATTTTTTAAATTTTCTTCAAGACTGCTTATCTTTTCTTTAAGCTTTTGACCTTTTTTAATTACTTTTTCAGGCGGTTTTTCACCTTTTTTCTTGTATTCTTCAACCAATTGGTTGCGTTCGGCCCGAAATTCCTCAACCTCAACTAAAACTTTTCGCCACTTTTTATCCAATTCCAGCCACTTATCAACCAAGCCCGCTTTAAACCCGCGGTCAACAACCGCTTTTTTTACTTTCTCTGGTTTACCCCTTATATAATCAGCACTTAACATAAAATTTATCTATGCGATCGCATTTTAAATTATAATCCTAGTTTATCACTTATATCTTGCATTGCCTTTAGATTGACTTCAACAAATTCCTCTAAACTAAAACCCAACTCGTCGCATTTTTTAATGTCGTCCCGACGGCAGCCGGCGGCAAAATTCTTTTCTTCAAAACGGTTTAAAACATTTTCTGGACTGACGTTGTCTAGTTTACCGTCCATAACTAAAGCAGCAGCAACAATCAATCCGGTTAAGCTGTCAACAGAATATAGGGCCCAATCCATCTTTGTTTTCGGCTTTACTCCGTTTTTACGCCAGTTATGAGCGGCGATTGTGTGCAGTACCTCGTCTGAAAGTGTAATTCCTTCCTGTTCAAGTATTTGGCCGACCCTTGTCCCGTGCTCTTCTTCTGAAATATCCGGCTGATAATCTAAATCATGAGACAACCCAGCCAACCCCCAAATCTCTTCATCAATTTTGCACTTTTCACTTTTAACTTTTAACTTTTTTGCTAGCGCCTTCATACACGCTTCAACCGCCAGCATATGCTTGATAATATTTTTATTTTCAATCTGGTCTTCAATAACTTTCAAAATTTCTTGTCTTTTATTCATTTTTATATAACCGTCTTAGTCCTTAGGCCGCATAATCGGAAATAATTGACATTCTCGAATTGGCCGATCAACTAAATATGAAAAAAATCTTAATGATGTTCCAAAACCACAGGTTGGCGGCATACCGTATTCTAACGCTTCAACAAAATCTTGATCATGCATTTGCGCTTCTTCGTCACCTTGGTCACGCATCTCTTGTTGTCTTTTAAACCTTTCCTCCTGGTCAATGGGATCATTTAATTCAGAATATCCGTTGCCGATTTCACTGCCGGCAAAAATCGGAAAAAATCGCTCAACTAGGTTTGGGTTTTCCTCTTTACGTTTAGCTAAAGGAGAAACCTCGACCGGGATATTTACTACAAAAGCAGGGCCAACAATATTCTGACGGCATTGTTTCCAAAGTAAATCCATTAATCTTTCTTTCGGTTGGTCATCTTCATATTCCACTTTTAATTCTTCTAACTTACTTCTAATATCCTCAACTTTTGCTTCAAAATAATTTACTCCGGTTTGCTTTTCTACTTCTTGAACATAACTAATCCTTTCCCAATCTTTACTGAAATCAATCTCAAATCCATGGGTTTTAAACTTTTGGCTACCTAATACTTCCTGAGCAACCTGCCGATACATTTCCTTAACCAATTCCATTCCCTGCTCGTAATTGGCATAAGCCCAATAGAACTCCATCTGCATGTAATCCTGTAAATGTTCCATTGACATGCCCTCATTTCTAAACTGCCGGCCTAACTCAAAAGTTTTTTCAAATCCACCAACCATTAACCTTTTTTGCCAAAGTTCACCCATACTAATTCTTAAATAAACATCTATATCCAAAGTATTATGATGAGTAATAAAGGGAGCGGCATCGGCACCACCGGTTGTCGTTTCCAAAACCGGTGTATGCACTTCTATAAAACCCTTTTCAATCAGAAACCTTCTCATCGTGTTCCAAAATTTAAATTTCTTAACAAAAAGATCTTTTACTTCCGGATTCATAACTAAATCCAGGTATCTTTTTCGATAACGCTCCTCTTTATCTTTCAACCCGTGCCATTTTTCCGGAAGCGGGCGGAGGGATTTTGATAAGAGCTTAAAATCTTCAACATCAATTGTAATTTCACCGGTTTTTGTTTTAACTACCTCACCTTGAACTCCGATAAAATCTCCTCGGTCAATTAAATCTAAAATCTTATAATCCTCGCCTAAATCATCTTCTTTAAACCAAACCTGAATCTGGCCTTCCGTATCCTGTATATCCATAAAAGTCATTGCTCCGTGACTTCTTACGGCGATTATCCGGCCGGCTGTTTTTACCTCTTTTCCGACGCTTTCCTCAACTTGATGAGTAGAGTGGGTTTTATCGTATTTATAAGGGTAGGGGTTAATACCCAATTGACGTAGTCTTTCTAATTTTTTTATTCTTTCTTGTCTAATTGCATCAAGTCGTGTATCTGTCATTAAATTTATTGTACAGTATTACTTTTTATTTTACTTCAATTACTTTATATTCGCTGGTTCCCTGAGGCGTGTCCACCTCAATAGAATCACTTTTTTCACAACCCAATAATTTTGAGCCGATTGGTGATTCATATGAAATCTTCCCTTTTAAAGGATCGGCTTCACCACCGCCAACAATATGAAGTTCTTTTCTTTTACCGTTTACCTCAACAATTACCTTATTGCCAACACCAACTTTACCGTTGCCGTTTTTTTCGGATATCGTAGCATTAGTTAATCGTTGCTTAATATCACCTATCTGATTACGGACAATAGTTAAATTCTCCCTCAAATTATGATAAGCTGAATTTTCCGATAAATCGCCCTCTTGGCGAGCTTCTTCCATATCAGCTACTAAACGGTCGCGCTCTTTATTTAATTCACGCAACTTCTGTTTAAGTTTTTTAAAACCTTCTTTTGTTAATATATTTTTCATCTTTTTCCTTTCTAATTTTCTAAACTTATAATAAAAAAACCCCGCTTTGCGGGGTCAAATTTATTCCATAAATTATACCCCTCTTTATATCACGGGCTTGATCTCCTTGCAGTCAAATGTGTAGAGTACTCGTGTCTGAATTACTTCCATAAGATATTATAGCAATTGCCTTCTTCTTGTCAAATTGATAAAATAAAAT
>CAZBPF010000033.1:3648-6817 GCA_964493745.1 uncultured Gammaproteobacteria bacterium | reverse complement strand
TTACATCACTAACTATTGATTTATATTTTTCTTGATCAACGGTTGGATTTTGGTCCTTCCCAATAGAATACTCCCCCTTATCCAGTTTATCTTTTTTAACTGGTTCGATTACAATTTTTCCTCCCTGGATTGATAAATGTAACCACGTGTCTTCATCAATTCCAAGAAATTTTCTAAATTCCAAAGGAATTGTTATTTGGCCCTTACTGTATGGCTTAACAAATTGATACTTTGGCTTTTTCATCTTGAAAATTATACTAGCATAATTTTCAACTTAGGTCAATATACTGCCTTGGGCGGATACATAGTTAACACAGAGTTTTAAATAGTATCACCTGAGAGGTGTCAGGACGACACCTCTTAGGTGATGCGGCCATAATTTTGTCATTCCGAGCGAAGGCAAGTTTGATAAGGTTTGATTTGAGAGTCTAAACAATGCTTCTTAACAATAACAGTTTATTTTCTGCTTCTGAAACGGTCTTCACATTGACGAAGCAATTTGTTTTTTCCAGAAAAATGCGTGTCTTTACTTGTACAATGTTTTGCTGCATTAAAAATCCGTGCCTTCATTTCATCTTCTACCCCGTCCCTAGCCAAGTTAATAACCTCCGGGGTTAACCTCCCGCCTTGACTACACACCCTTTTTATAAGTTCAACACCCGGCAGTCTTGCTCTTTTTAGATGGTCAGCCAACTCCCCTATTGTCTCTATCCTCAAACTCATAACAACAATTATATCATCAAATTTTTGTGTACACCCTGTCGTTATAACAGTATCACCTGAGAGGTGTCAGGACGGAACCTCTTAGGTGATGCACCGAACACGGTTTAGGATCTGGTCGAGATGACAAGCCAACTTTTCAACAACATGCTGTTTTAATCTTGAAACTAGGGGCGTTGTACTTGAATCTGGAATATAGGCATAGATAAATTTGGATATTGCGGCGGACTAATTTTTCGGTTATCATAAATTAACTAAATGGCCAAAATGCAGTTGATTGCCGGACGGGCTCATCCCAATCTGGCAAAAAAAATAAGTAAATTCCTCGGTCTCCCTCTGACTCCAACAGCAATACAAACTTTTGCCGATGGTGAAATTTACGTTAAGATAGAAGAAAAAGTAAGAGGAGACGATATTTTTATTATTCAACCGACTCCACCCCCGGTGAATGAAAATCTGATGGAACTTTTAATCACTATTGATGCTTTAAAACGGGCTTCGGCGGACAGAATTAATGTAATTTCGCCCTATTTAGGTTATTCACGGCAGGAAAGAAAAGTCACTTCAAGAGAGCCAATATCGGCTAAACTAATCGCCAATATGATTTCTACTGCCGGAGCTGACCGCTTAATGAGTATTGACCTCCACGCTGACGCAATACAAGGTTTTTACGACATTCCGGTTGACCATTTTGTCGGCTACCCGCAGTTTGCTAAATATTTTCAGGAAAAGGGATATAAAAACTTAGTTGTAATTTCGCCGGACGTCGGCAGTGCACCGCGAAGCAGAAAAATGGCTGGTTTGCTCGACATTCCTTTTGCCGTCATTGACAAAAGAAGAGTTGAACATAATAAAGCGGAAACAACCACCCTTATCGGAGATGTAAAAGGTAAAAACTGTATCATAAACGACGATATGATTGACACCGGCGGAACCGTTACCAGCGCCTGTAAAATGCTCAAAGAACACGGAGCAAAAAATATTTATATTTGTGCTACCCACGGACTGCTTTCCGGACCGGCAGTTCAACGGCTGAAAAAATGTCCGGCTGATGAAGTTCTTCTTTTAGACACCGTACCTTTGCCTAATGAAAAACGAATTGACAAAATTAAAACTATCTCAATTTCCTCTTTATTAGCCAAAGTTATTAAAAGAATTCACGAAGGTGAATCACTTGGAAAGCTGTTTACTTGGGAAAAGAAGGTGGTAAATTTGTAAACAGGTAGGGGCGCATCACGATGCGCCCTAATATTTCAATTCCATTCGGGCGATTCATGAATCGCCCCTACAGATAAATACCCCGTTTAAAAATTAGATTAGGAATTAGGAATTAGAAATCTAGATCCGATATCGCCTCAGCGACTTTACGAGAGTAAAGTTCTCCGCCCGGACCGGACGGATGAAGATTATCTTTAGAATTAATATAAACCGGCTTACCTTCTCCGTAAGCGTCTAAAGAAGGCGCATAAGCATCAGCTATCGGATATCCTTGCGAACCGGCAAAATTGATTATGTTTTCCAGATAATCTTTTACCGCCTCTGTTCTCACCAGCCGTTCGGCCTGATTCCAGTGTATTCCATCTATTCCTTTACCGTAAATTGTAGAATTAGGCGCTATTGTTGCCGATAAAATAATCTTTGTGTCCGGTGAGATTTTTTCAGTTTGAGTAATTATATCGCCAATTAACAACCACTGCTTATCCAGCCCTTCTTGCCCGTAGCCGAAATTATTATAAGCAAAGGATTCCAAAACTAAAATATCCGGTTCCACAGACAAAACAGACGGGTACTTGCTTCCCAGATACTCATACTCATTTGTCAACCGCTCAACCGCATATTCCAAATCAGAAGCGCCGACACCAAAATTAAACAAGTCAAACTCAGTCTCCGGAAAGTCATCGTCTAAGGCGGAGCGCAATTGGGGCAAATCCGGTTGTAAAACGTCAATCATCGAATCTCCTAAAACTGCAACCGTTAAAGTCCGTTTTGGTTTGCCGGCCGTACTTCCCAAAACTTGGCCATTCATTTTCGGTTCAGGGGTCGGAGTCGGGACCTCATTTTCCAACAACCGCCGGAACTGATTGACTTGGGCTTCTTTATTAATAAGTAAATCGCTAAAACGAGTTTGTGCTTTAGTTATAAAAGGCCAACCTACTCCAAAACCGACTAAAAAAACAATTAAATATATTAGCTTTTTCACAAGTTCAGTGTAGAGAGATTTATTGACATTGTCAATAAAAATAGAAATTATTCCGCAAAGCGGGAATGAAATTGGAAATTCGTTCGTTTCATTCACTAATATTAACCTGCATTAAATGTCAGTCGAAAACATAACCACCGACTGACAATAACGCGGACTAAAGTCCGCTAATACAGGTGTAATTGCTCATTCATAAACTTTTGCACCGGTGCCCATTTTTGTCGAACTATTCTGGGAAAGCCACCGTGA
>CAZBPF010000033.1:1332-3548 GCA_964493745.1 uncultured Gammaproteobacteria bacterium | reverse complement strand
AAACTTTTGCACCGGTGCCCATTTTTGTCGAACTATTCTGGGAAAGCCACCGTGATTTTCGTAACAGGTTTTTAAAAAACTCTGTGTTTTCAAATCAGACATGTAACCGGAACCAAAATCACCGTATTCTTTTTTAAAATCTTCAACTATTTCATCCCGACGGACCTTGGCCAAAATCGACGCCGCAGAAACAACCGGATATTTTTCATCAGCTTTGTTTTCACCGATTAATTTCACCTGACTCTTAATGCTCAACCTGACTGAATCAACAAAATTGCTAACTCCGTTGGGATGAGTCGGAACATCAAAAAATGCTCTGTCCGGCTTAAACTTATTAATCAATTCTGCAATTGACTGCAAATCGAGTTGATTTAAATTACCGGCATCAATTTCTTCGGGCTGGTGAAGTATTATTTGAAAGTCCAAAACTCTCTGCTTTATCTCCTTTGCCAATTCTTCTCTCTTCTTTGAAGTTAATTTTTTAGAATCCCTAATGCCTAATTTCTTAATATCTTTTAAACTTTTATTGCCAATCAGCACCGCTGATATAACCATCGGGCCGATAACACATCCTCTTCCCGCCTCATCTATTCCTAGAATTTTCATTTTATCGAGCTTTAATTTTGGCCGCTGTAAACACGACGGCAACGGTGGTCAACACACTTTATTTCCAACCCTTGACCCTGAAAACAAAAATCAAAACAATCGCTTGACTGCTGTATATGTTTTTTGTTACCAATAAAACATTCCCCCGTTTCTATATGCTTACCGCAGCTACAATCGGCCTGACGGGAACAATAATCATCTTCTTTAGGAGAAACATTTGTTGCCTGTTTAAAAAAAGCACCTGCCGCAATTATTATGAAAACTACAGCGGCAGAATAAAGTATTACAAGTTTAGGACGCATTATTTTAATTCTATAATTTTTGACATTAAATTCAACTGTGAAAAGCTATCTAACATGCCGTCAGCGCATTGTTTTTCAGAAAAAGCGGTTGTTTGATCAGAGCCGGCACCCCAAACTAAAACCGGGCAGGGTTGATCACAATGACGTTTGAGAAGCGAGCAAGTCGAATGGTCGCAGGTAATAACCACCAGTGTATCATCCGGGTGATTAACAACCTGCATTTCCCGGTCAACCCGTTCAATAAAATCTCTCTTTTCAATAAATTTGCCGTCTTCAGCCAAGCTGTCGGTTGCCTTAATATGCAAAAAAACAAAATCCTTAGTTTGCAGTGCTGCCAATGCGGCCTCGAATTTACCGCTTAAATTAGTTTCCGAAGTCCCGTCTGCTCCCGTCACGTCAACTAATTCCATACCGATTAATTCCGCCACCTGCTGATAAAGAAACTTACCGGCAATTGCCGATACTTTTAAACCATATTTCTCTTGAAATGATTGCAGATTATCTAAAGACGACGCCCCGCGGGTAATGACGTAATTTGCCGGCGGCAGACCATTTGCAACACGCTTTTTGTTCTGTGGATGGTTTTTCAATACCTGGTTAGCTTTTTCCAAAAATTTATTTAAAATTTCAGCTGTTTTTTCAGCTTGGAGGAAATCATCCAACGGCTTAATTGGCCTGATTTTTGTATCCAAATGTGAGTACCAGGGATCAGAATCGGAAATCTGCGCACTAAGTCCTTCACCGCGGATAACAATCCCCAATCGGTGTTCCTTGGCACTTTTAAGTTCAATTTTGGCATCGTCAATTTTTATTTCGTTCAAAGCCGTAATTAAATCTTTTGTGTCTTTAATCCGTCCGGCCCGGCGGTCAACCGCCTTGCCGTTTTTAACATAGGCAAAATTCCCCCGTAAAGCAACATCTCCCGAATTTACTTCCAAGCCGGCTCCTTTAGCAGTAAACAACCCCCGTCGGATAGCTAATTTTTCCGGATTATAGCCAAACAAACATAAATGGCCTTCTTCTGAAGTCGGTAAAGCGCCTTGAAATTTTGGTTTTGCCAAACCCAAAATTCCTTGTTCAGCCAACCCGTCCATAAACGGAGTTTCAGCCGCCGCCAGCGGCGTCTTCCCGCCCAATTCCGGTATCGGCTCATCCCCCAACCCATCAAGGACAATAAAAAGAATTTCTTTCATTAAATAAATAATAACACATTTGTGTAAGAGTAACTCTTGTGCCTGCCCCTACAATTCCGTACTAGCAGGCTTCAGCCTGCGTCAAAACACGGGCGATTCATGAATCGCCCCTACA
>CAZBPF010000033.1:0-1232 GCA_964493745.1 uncultured Gammaproteobacteria bacterium | reverse complement strand
AAAAACTTGCTATTATCTTAAATATGCCGAAAAAAATCTTGAGTATTTTCAGCGGGTTGTTAATTATCATCGGCTTGTTTTTGTTCTTCTCGGTTAACGCCCACCACACGCCCGGCCTGCTTTCTCCTCTGGTCAAAAGCAATTTTCCAACACCAAGTCCTAAACCGATGGAAAAATACTACTTTGATAACCTGGCTGAAAGAGAATATAAACCAAGTGAAATTAAGCTGGAAAAGGAATATCTTCCTCCGTCAACGCATTATGAGCCAATTGACGGAGTAAAAACCTGGTTATTTTCCTACCAGTCCGACGATAAGCGAGTTTCCGGTATGGCTAACATCCCTGACCAATGCACTAAAGAAAACCCCTGCCCGGTTATCGTAATGCTGAGGGGCTATGTTGACAACGAAATTTATTTTACCGGCATCGGTACTCATAAAGCGGCCGGTGTTTTTGCCGAAAACGGATTTATTACCCTTGCCCCTGACTTTCTCGGCTTCGGAGAGTCTGACTACCCCGACAAAGACGTTTTAAAAGCGAGGTTTACCAGACCGGTAACGGTATTGAATTTATTAAACGCTATTCGCAGTTCGCCAATAGCTGTTAACTCAAAAATATTTCTCTGGGCACATTCCAACGGCGGCCAAATTGCCTTATCAATTCTAGAAATCACCGGTGAAAAATACCCAACTACTCTCTGGGCCCCGGTGACTGTCGGGTTCCCGGAATCAGTTTTTTATTATATGGCTGAATATGAAGAGTTAGACGAAACCGGCAAAAAACTCCACGACCAAATCGATGAGTATTGCCGTGAATTTTCTGCTGAAAAAGTTTCTATCGACCACTATTTGGACAAAATCAATGCCCCGATTCAAATCCAACAAGGCGGTGCCGATACCTGGGTACCGGCTAAATGGTCAGAAAACTTTGTCAACCAAATGCACCTGCGAGGCAAAACTGTTTATTACCACTATTACCCAAAAGCCGACCACAACCTGAAACAAAACTGGGACGAAGTGGTTAAAAAAGATTTAGAATTTTTTGAGAAATATTTGGAATAGCGGACTTCCACATTACCACGTGGGGTACGTGGCAGGCAGTACGCGTTATTGAGCAGCCTGAGCCTGCTAATCCAAAACTCAAGATATGCTAAAATAGGCAGTAAACATGGATAAACAATGGGATCACAAAAAGTTTGAAGCAGAAATTTATCAGGATTGGGAAAAAAAGGG
>CAZBPF010000032.1:3635-6856 GCA_964493745.1 uncultured Gammaproteobacteria bacterium | reverse complement strand
ACGAGGGGGCGTGGTACGCGGCCAAGCTTGTCAAGTTATAAAGAAAAGTTCTTTACTTTTTTTTCAATTTCTTTTTTAATTTTTTCCCATTTAACTTTTTTATGCATTTTAGGCATTGGTTGAGATTCGGCATCTTCAAAATAGACAAGTGATTTTAAGATATGAGTTCGGCTGAAATCTGATTGTTGGTATTTTTTGTCAAGCATTTTAAATAATTTTTTAAGTGGGTATTTTTTTAAAATAAAGTAAATATCCACAAAATCTTTTTTATTTCCTCGCATCCCGATTGTTTGCAGTTTGGTGCAGGCAATATCAAGGACCGAACTAATTTTAATTCCTTTCCAATTAATTGTGGATTTTAAGAGAGGATAGGGATAACCAAGAAATTTAATTTGAACACCTTTCAGAAATGCGTTTAGTGTGTTTTTGTCTAGCTGTAAATCTTTTAATTTGCCAAAATTTTCGAGTTTTGGCTGATATTGTTTAGGATCGAAGTCATTCTGATTAAAAAAATCTAAATCAATAGATTCCCGGTGGCCGAGTTGTAGTGACAAAGCTGTACCGCCGGATAAATAAAATTCTTGTAAAAATTTCGGATTTTCTTTTTGAATTTTTTTGATTAATTTCTTTGTTTTCGCAGGTAAAGTATTAGAAAAAAATTTTTTCATTGCAGATAAATTTGCCAGAAATTTCTAGATTTTGGGTCTAATTTAAATTTGGGTAACTGTTTTTTTAAATTTTTCTTATTAGTTTTCTTAAAAAGCCAGGAAATTGCCTTTTTATCGCCTTTTTCAAGTAAGGTTTTTATAATGTAATTCTGATGATTATCCCAATTTAATTGGGATAAATCATCCCCCCAAAAGTATTTTTGGATGTATTTAGGTAGTGAATTTTTCATATTCAATTATATCATAGCAAATTAGCTCATAAAGCTTAGATAGCATCCAACAGGAGTAGCCGGGGGACTGTTTACTCCGAAAAGACGTCGGCGGTGTAGGTAAGCAGTTCAGTGTTTGGGTCTTTGTAACAGTCAATTGGCAAGCCGGCTTTATTGGCGCATAAATGGGCAAGAAATTCTTCTACGCTTTCCCAGTCTTCTTCCACTCCAACTTGAGGCAGGTAGGTTCCTGCTTGATTACCTTTTTGGACAATCACTCCGTGAGTGCCTAATTCAATTTTTTGCCAGTCATTAATTGGTTCGGGTTTGGAAAGAACTGAGATTTCAATGGTTAGTTTATCAATTTCTTCGGCACTGACTGGTGAAAATCGTGGATCTTGAGCGGCAGCGGCAATTGTCCGGTCAACTACTGTTTCCCAGAGTGGTGTATCCGGATCAAATTTGCCCATACATCCCCGAAGCTGGTCGTCTTTACGAAGGGTAACAAAAACCCCTAATTTTTCGTCTAACCCCGAGTCAGTTATTTCAAAGTCCGGTTTTTTGCCGGTGGTGACATATGTTTCTAATGTTTCCCTGGCAATTTCTAATAATTTGTTTTTATTTTCTTTTTTTAATTCATTTTGAACATTGGAAGATTGAACATTGGAAATTTTCTGGCTGAAAGCCAGAGCTGCATAGCCGACCACCCGGTTTTTTTCACCGACAATATCACCGGAGTTGGCGTATTTTAGCAATTGCCAATTGCTCTCCGCTCCAGGAGCGGTATATATATCACGCTCCTGGAGCGTAATATTTTGGGCGACAATCATTGCGGTTTTTACTGCCTTTTCAGCGCAAACACAGGTGTCTAAATTAGGATAACCTTCGGACATTTGTTCGGTAACTTTTTGTTCAAACTTTTCAGGATCACCGCTGAGAATTGAGCTGATGGTTCTTTCGTCAACGGAATTGGCAATGTCATAGCTCGGATAATGAGATAAGTCAGTACTGATTAAGATAAGCGTATTGGGTGTTAACAGCTGATTGATTGTAGAGGCAAGCTTATTGACGTCTTCGTCAGTTGTTTGTCCAAATAGAATCGGGACGATTTTAAAGTTGTCAAGTACGGTTTGTAAAAAGGGCAGTTGGACTTCCAAAGAATGCTCCTGAGCATGGGCTGAGGAGTTAAAATTAAAATTTTCGTCGGCATCAACAATTTCTTGAGCGGCGGCAACATCAACGTCAACTTTGCCTAATGGAGATTGCCAGACAGTGTTTTCGTCAACTGCAGCGCCTTGAAAAAAAGATTGATGAGAAGAACCGATAAGAATGACTTTATCGTATTGTTTATTTTCGATTTGCTTAAATCCGGAAGCGGCAACTGAGCCTGAATATTCATATCCGGCGTGAGGAACAATTAACAATTTAACCACTTGGTCATCGTCCATTTGGTCATTTGAGGAAGATAAAAATTCATTTATTTTATTTTGGAGTGTTGTCGGGTCCCCTGGATAAAATGTTCCGCCTACAGATGGTTGGCGCACGTTTTCTTCTCTCTGTTCTGTCATTGTTTCATCTAATTTTACATCTTTTTTAGATAATTTAAAATTTACGAAAATGATCCCGGCGATAATTAACAAACTGGAAAAGGCAATAACAAGAATTTTTTTCATCATCTATAATTATCTTACATGATTTTTTATTTTTTTTCATTAGGTTTTTTCTCTTTGCTCAACCAAGTAGTTTTACTTCGCGAGCTTTCCACTTGGCTGGGTGGCAATGAGTTATTTTATGCTTTGGGACTCGGGTTTTGGCTTTTATTTGCCGGATTAGGAAGTTTAGTTTTAAACAAAAACCGGTTGAATAATTTTTTAAGACTACCTTGCCGGTATTTGATGATTATTTTTACCTTTTTAAGTCCGATTGTGTTGGTTGTTTTTCGGTATATTTCCAGCCGGGTTATTCCAGCCGGCCAAATTCCGGGGATTGGAGCGTCTATTTTAATAATTATTTTAACTTTATTTCTGCCGGCTTTTTTATCCGGCAGTTTGTTTTATTTAGGAACAAAAAAATGGACTCAATCAACTCGCGCCTATTTGTGGGAAACAGTTGGGTTTTTTATTTCCGGGTTAGTTTTTACCTTTTTGCTTAGTAAAACAAGTTTTCCTTTACCGAAAAGAATAAATTATCAAACTTTACGCTGGCGGTATTCTGGCATAGAAAGGGTTGTCTATTCAAAAGGAAGTCAACTGATTGTTAGTGAACAGGCGAGTCAAAAGTCGATTTTTTCAGCCGGACATTTGTTTTTCAACAGCCAGCCGAGTGATTTTGATCAACAAGCCGC
>CAZBPF010000032.1:1208-3535 GCA_964493745.1 uncultured Gammaproteobacteria bacterium | reverse complement strand
GGGTTGGTTTCAGGCAACTTACATCTAGCTAATTTTTTGTCTGATGAGAATGTTTTTTCCGCTATTTCATATTTATTTTCTGATTCAGAAATATACAAGCTTCAGGAGGATTATCTTAATCAGAGTCTAAAGCCGGAACTTAGCGATAGCCGGCTTTTCTTTAAAAATAATAAAGACCAGTTTGATTTAATTCTTTTGGATCCGGGCCAGCCGAGCAACTTATTTAATAATCGTTATTACACAATTGAATTTTTCAAAGATGGAAAAACCGGATTAACTGAAAAGGGAATTTTCGGGCTGATTTTTGATATGCCGGTTGAATATCAGAGTGAGGAAGCGCTGGAATTCGGCCGGGTGATATATAAAACCTTTGATGAAGTGTTTGCGAACACGGATTTACTAATTATTGAGGGAAGAATAATATTAATCGGATCGGAAAAAGAGATTAGTTATGACTTGCCCGATTCCAGTCGGTTTTTGGATTTGGTTTTGACTGACCCGCGTCGGAAGGAATTAAAGAAAAAGCTTAGTGGCGGAAGCAAAATTAATACTGTCCTTCATCCGGTTGCCTATTTTGATCATCATTTGTTTTGGCAGACAATGTTTTCATTTCAACTGCCGAAAGTGATTAGACATTTAGTTTGGTTGATTCCAATTAGTTTAATTTTAATTTTATTTGATTTGGCCGGTAATTTGGATGAAAAAAAGTTTGGTCTATTCGCCGCTTTATCCGGATTTATTCTGATGGGTTTGGAAACGTCGCTTTTATTTATTTTCCAAACCAGATTTGGAAATTTATATACCTATTTTGGTTTAATTATGGGAACCGTATTATTAGGGATGACGGTTGGGGTAAAAATAATTGAAATTAAAAAACTCGAATATAAATTAGAGCCGGCTAAGACTTTATTGTACTATTTGCCAATTGGCGGATTTTTGCTTCTTGATTTCTGGCAGGGGACTATTTTAATTTGGCTGGCACTTAGTTTAATTCTCGGTTTAGTTGGTGGTTTGGTGTTTAGTTTGTCAAACCGGGCCTGGCTGAAAAAATCTAAAAATCAGACTTTTGTTTACGCCTGTGATTTATTTGGGTCTTTTTGGGGAGCAGTTTTGGTTTCTACGGTTATACTGCCGAAATTCGGTTTGCTGTTTTTTTTACTAATTTTAATAATTATCACCGCAGTACCTCGGTTTAAACTGTAGTACCGTTACTTCCAAACTCCGGGGATGGTTGTTGGACAGGTGGAAGTCGTTCCGTTGGGATCAATATTATTTTCTTCGACTAAAAAAGCGCTGCGTTTGATGACGATTTCGTCATTTTCAGGGCAGTAGGTGTTGGCGGCATTTTCAGTTTGCAGGTTGCCGATATAAACATAGTTTAAACCGCTTTCTAGACATATTTTACGGGCTTCAATTAAGGTTTGGCTGGAGGTAGGAGGGAGATTAGGCAGTTTATAGGCCGGAGAAAATCTTGAGAAGTGTAAGGGAACATCCGGACCGACCTCGTCATAAATCCATTGACACATTTCTTCTATCTCATCCAAATTATCGGTGTAGCCGGGAACGATAAGGTTGACTAGTTCCAGCCAGGTATCCGACTGATGAACTGTTTTAATTGAATCCAGCACCGGCTGAAGCCGGCCTTGATTTAACTGCTGATAAGTTTCGTCGTTAAATCCTTTCAAATCAATTTTCATTGCGTCCAGGTGAGGTAGAAGTTTTTTTAGCGGCTCCGGGTTGATATAACCGGAAGAAATACTGGCAGTTTTTAAACCTTCTTCTTTTGCTAATTTGGCAATATCATACATATATTCGTACCAAACAGTCGGTTCGTTATAAGTAAAAGCGATTACTTCTGCTTTTGAATTTACAGCTGCTTCAACCACTTCTTCCGGGGTCATTTTCCGGGAATCAACGTCTTCCGGTGAACGGTGGGCAATATCCCAATTTTGACAATTTTTGCAATCTAAATTACACCCGGCGGTTCCTAAAGAGTATGCTTTTGAACTGGGTAAAAAGTGATAAAGCGGTTTTTTTTCGATCGGATCAACATGGACGGAAACAGGTTGGCCGTAAACAAGCGAATACAATTTGCCCTGAATATTTTCCCGGACGCCGCAAATACCTCGCTGGCCGGAACCCAAAATACATTTATTTGGGCAAAGCTGACACTGAACCATGCCATTATCCAGCTGTTTATAAAAACTTGCCTGATGATAATCGGCCGGGTTTTCTTGTTTTACAAGATTGTTTTTAACCAAAATTAATCCCGACAAGATTATCCCAACTGCCAAAACAATCACCCCTAAATATTTCTTCATGGTTTA
>CAZBPF010000032.1:0-1108 GCA_964493745.1 uncultured Gammaproteobacteria bacterium | reverse complement strand
AAATATTTCTTCATGGTTTAATTTTAACATTGTAGCGGTAACCCTTGTGGTTACCCGTTGGTATGCAGGTAAATTGCCTGCATACGCGGGTAGGGACAAGCCCTACCCCTACCTTTTTCAAATTCAATGTTAAAATATATAAAATGGTAAATATTAATTCCACTTCACCGAGCTTGATTTCCATCTGGTCAATATTAGTGCCGTCGGCGTTGTACTTTATTCATTGGTTTATAGTAAAAAGTATCAACAAAAAGACGAAAGGCGTTACAAGTGAAGCCGGGTTAAAATACGTCTGGAACGTAATTTTGCTTTTGCTTTTTATTCCGGCCGGCTTGTTTGGGTTATTGCTTGGTTTGGGGATAAAAACTCCGTTTATTTTTAACTGGCACATTCAGGGCGGAACGGCTTTTGTTGTTATTTGCTTTACCCACCTTTTAAATCATTTAACATATTATCTAAAAGGATGGAAGTTGTTCCAATGAATTTCCGTTATTATACGACGATCGTCGTATAATAATTGACATCTACAAGAGTGAAATTATGTTTTTAGCTATAAAGTATAGTCCGGCTAGAACACTGGAAACGCGGGCGGCTTTTTGGATTATTGGAGAATGAGTAAACTTGCCGCCGAGAAAAATTGTCGGGACTAAGTAAGTGCTTGTTCCCAGAAAAAAAGTTAAAAAGTAAACCATTGACTGAATTGCGCTTCGTAAATTAAAAACGTAAGTTAAAGAGGCAAGAAAAGGCGGACAGACGTTTACTCCGGTTAAAAAGCCGACAACCAGCGGCCAGCGTATTTTTCTAAATGGTAAAAAAGCGCAACTTTTTTGGTTAATTTGACCTAATCCGTATAGAATTAGAGCTATGCCCATCCAAAGATTGCCTAAGGAAATTAAAGAGTGGATAAGGCGGTTTTGGATTGTTTGTCCCAGCCAGCCGAAGATTAGTCCAAAAATAAGATAGCCGGCCAGCCGTCCGAGAGAAAATTCCAGGATTAATAGGCCTGAAGTTTTAAAGCTTTGTTTTTTTGACATTAAAAGAGGGAGAAAAATAGGCAGGCAGGTGCCGAGGCAGAAAAGTCCGACTGATAAGCCGGTTAAATAACCGG
>CAZBPF010000031.1:0-7238 GCA_964493745.1 uncultured Gammaproteobacteria bacterium | reverse complement strand
ATTGTTCCGGCGAGCAGACCAAAGCCGGCGAATTGGAGCAATTGAGGCCAAAATATAATGAATAATGATTGATGATTAATGATTGATGAATTTAGATCCCATCCATTAGCCCAATTGTTAATTAGAACCTGGTCTTTTAAAAACTTCGGCTGCCAGCCGTCAAAGTAAAAGGCGGTCCAGCCGCTGTCATATGACTGCGGTAAAACCAAGTAATCGCTGTTTGGGCCAGCGGCCCATCCGCCTTTGGCGGAAACTTTAACCTTATACCACCAAATATTTGATTTTGAGTCTAAATAAAACTTTTCAGTTGGAGGTGGTGGAGTTGGATATTTAATATCAGCCGGATAGATTTCAATTGAGCCAATGTCATTAATTGATTCTTGGAAATTAAAAGAATTATTATTCAATTGTATTTGGATGCCTTTTTGGTAGGTATTATAAGGAGGGAGCAAAAAGTATTTTGTCTGCCAATTCTTATCATCTGTTAAAAGATTTTGATAGATTTGGTATTGGCCGTCCAAACTACTTGCCGCTAAAGTTAATGGGTAACCTTGAACATTGCGATATTTAATTTTTACCTGCCAGGATTGATTTAATGGTAAATGGTTGAAAGCCCAAGTGTAACAAGAATTATTATTCACTGATGAAAGACGTAAATATTCATTCGGTTTAAATTCCAAGTTATATTCACCTTGCTGATAATCATTGCAGGTTTGGGCCTCAACCCGAACTAAATTTTTGTTAATCGGGTTTTCAACTGTCATCGGTAGTTTTGATCCCGGCGGAGCTTGATATATTTCCAGGTTTACATTGCGGTATTTTATTTCTTTATTTTCTTTTTGATAGGCATCAACAATCAACGACAGGTTAGTAATTGTTTGGTTGTCCGGATTAAAAATTAATGTTTCCGAATAGGTGTTCCACTCTTGACTAAATCCTTGTTTAGGAAAGTCTTTACGGTTTACACATTCAAGATTGGTAATATCCCAAAGACAAAATCTCGGCCACTCATTTGAATTTGATTGATATTCAAATTGGATATTAATTAATTTTGGACTATTGAACTGTTGAAAATAGTTATACTCTTTCCATTGGAGACACAAGGCGGTTTGTTTGGCTGTCAAAATCATTTGATTGCCTTCTGTTTGGTAATCAATTTTGCTTTTTTCCGTTGTTGGGGCACAAATGTGGGGATTAATAAAATCTTCTGGACCAAGGTTAAATTCATCCACTTTTTCAAGTTGGTCAAAATTAATTTCTTCATTTACCGGCGGTTTGAAATTTGGCTTTTCTCTTAATTGGTAATCAGGTATTTGATCAAGCGCGGTATAATAATTTTGATTGTCAGTCATAAAGGGTTTAGTTTGGCTGTTTTTTACTTTATAAATAAAAATGTTATCAAAAGTTTCCTCATGTTCTAAAAAGTCTATTTGGTCGAGTAGTTTTTTTGTATTTAAAGCTAGTTTGGCCCAATTTTTATTTTCCGGGAAAATTACCTCGTCATCAAAAACAACATATTCTATTGAATATTTATTAAAAATTGACTCTAGTAAATCTAAATCCTGGTTTTGAAGTGCATAGGTTAATTCCTGGTAGTAACGTTCATTTTTTAAATTCCAAACGTCAAAAGCGCGGTCAGTAATCGGTTGTTCAATGCCGTACCAGATAAAACCTGAACCCCTGGTGCCGAAACGGTAGAACGTCCATCCCCAAAAATTACCTTGAGGCAGGTTGGCAATCCGGCCTGTTTTCGGCTGGGCTTTAAAATAATCAATTAACTGCAAATATTTTTCCGGTATTTGGCGGCGCATTTTTGAGTAAATTAAATTACCATTAAAAACCGGCCAGCTGTAAATAATTAGGCCTAATAAAGTAATGCTCAAAATTATTTTTTTGAATTTAAATCGACTAATAATTAAATTAATCCCGTAACTAAAAAGCATTCCAAAACTAAAACTGGCCGGTACAATGAATTTGGTAAACGGCGACCGGAAAACTTGATCGATAAACGGCCATTGGCGCAGAAAACTATTTAGCCATGTAAATGGGGGAGTGGCGGAAAGTAGGGTGACAACTGAAAGTAAAAATATGCCTCTTAGCCAATTTGGCGCTTTAATTAAACCTAGAATTACAATTGCGCCAAAAACATAGCCGATAATTTTAATCGGAGTAGAGGAAAAGTGGTTTTGCCAAACAGTCATTAGAGGTTGGCCGGCGTCAGGAAAATCATAATAATATCCTTTAAGTGTTAAAAAATCACTTAAATAGCCCCGCTTTTGATTACGCAGAAAAGTTTCTTCGGTTGACATCCGGTTGATCAGCGCTTCACGCGGGTGGTGGGCATTGGTAAGTAAAAAATATCCAAACGGCAAAAGCCAAAAGGCGTTTATAGCCAAAACAATAATAAACGGAATAACTCCTCCGAGGTGACGCCTGACGGCTCCTCGGACGGTGTTGCGAAGTGAAAATATCCAAATCACTGTTAAACACAATCCATAAACAACAAACAAAGTTTGGATATAAAAACCGGGAATAGCCAGAATATTCCAGATTATAAATTTTATCCAATTTTTTTTATTTGGTTTTTTTAGTATGGTCAAGAAGCTGAAAATCAACCAGGGGAAAAATCCCCAAAAGGTTGTAAATGCTTCAAACGGCACCCAAAAGATTTGAATCGTACCGAAATTAAGCAGGTAGGAAAGTGATGCAATTATTGGAATAACTCCTCGGACGGTGTCAGGAACTGATTCCTCCGAGGTGTTATGAAATCGTTTTACCCCAAAATAAACCCCAAAAGTTCCCAGCGCCAGCATACCGAACGTCCATAAATAACGAATCCAGTTGTTGGGGATAATTAAAACAAAGGGAAGTAAAATAACCTGCCGGATTAAATCGGTTGCGTGTCCCATGCCGCTGACCAGGCCTAGCCCCTGATATTCCTGCCAGACGGCGAATAAACTGCGTTTCAGATTCATCCAGATATTCAGTTCCGGCATGAGGTTATCCCACCCGATTAAATAAGTGTCCGGGGTAAAATTTGCGGTAAAGATAATGACCAAAATTAAGCTTAGAGTTAAAGGACCAAGCCAATTTTTCAGCTTTTTATTAACCATTAGATTAATTTTAACTTATTGCCGATAGCGGTTCTAGTTTTGGAGACAACTTGGGAAGATTTACGTTTGGTTGTTTTATGCCTCTGATTAAATACCACAAAGCTGTAATTGTTTTATTGGGTAAAAGAGTAACTGCGGTTAATTGGCATAAGTTTAGTAAAACTGCTGTTAATGAGGGCTTAAAACCAAGTTTTAAACCATTTAATCGGCTTTTAAATGTAAACCAGAAAGTTTGTTTCGGATTAATATGCGACAAGCTGTTTGGGCGGTAACGATAAAAGAGTGTCCAGTCTTTTAGATTAGCGATTTTACCAAATTTCATTAGTTTAAATAATACATCTAATTCTTCTGCCGAAGTGCAAGTAGGGGAATACCATTGAAAATTATCAGGAAGTAGTTTTTTATTTATCATCATCGTCGGTTGCTGCATCGGTACTGCCCGGAAAATCATTTGTCTTAATTTTTTATTGTTAAGAGGAAATATTTTTTCTCCGATAATCTGATTCTCTTCATCAATCACAACACATTGACCGCCGACAGCAATAGTATCCTTATTTTTTTGGAGATAATTTAATTGTTTTTGAAACCTATTTGGAAATGAAACATCATCGGCATCCATGCGGGCAATAAACCGGCCTTTAGTTTTACTGATAGCAAAATTTGATGTTGAGCTAACGCCCGAGTTTTTTTTATTTTTAAAGGTTTTTATTCGACTGTCTTTTCTAGCGTAATCTCGAATAATCTGCCATGAATTATCAGTTGAACCATCATCGACAATAATAAACTCGAAATTATCATAAGTTTGCTTGAGAATACTTTCAATGGATTCAGTTAAAAAATTACCGGCGTTATAAACCGGCATAATTACTGATATTAGTGTTTTATCTTTTTTCTTGTTCATTTTAGTTATATTCTTAAACCAAGGGTGGGACTAAGCTTGTCCAACCCTTGGTTATTAGACATTATTTAACTGCGTCGCCATGAGGAACTAATTCATGGAATTGAATATCCTCAACACCACATTCATGTGCTCTGGTTAAGGTTTCACGCATTACTCCGATAGCTTGATTTAAGCTGATATCTGATTCTGCATTTAATTCAAATCCCATACCGTTCCAGCCGGTGAATCTAATTCTGCCTCCTTCTTCAGGAGCTTGATAATAAGCTACAACGCATCCTTCTTGACTTTTAAAGTCATGGTCGTGTATTCCAACTGCGTTAGCTACAAAAATTTCTCCGGCATTATAACTTTGGTCCCAAATCATTCCGTCTACAGGAAACCGGTCATCGTAACGGGTTTCTTGACCGAATTCATCCAATGTTATCCTAAGTTCTTCCTCAGTGTTTACTTCTTCTTGAGCGGTTGTTTCAGTAGTTTCTGTTCTCAGTGTAGGTGTAAAAACCTCACCTTTGCCTTGTTCAGCTATTCCGAGTTCAGCTATTCTTGTAGATACAGCTGAATCTACTTCCTTATCCAACTTTTCCTGTGCATTAACAGTTGCCTGAACTGCCTCTTGCACTTCTTTTTCGGTACCATCACATCCGGCTAATCCAGCGGCAATTGCGCTTGCAGCTGCAACTCTTCCGATAGTTTCTATTGAATTTTTCATTCTTTTCACCTCCCTTCGTCTTGTTTTTGTAATATTTAATAATTATTATTTTGTCAGCTTATTTATCATAGACTCTGAAATTATTTTCCGGCCCAATTTCAACATTAATTTTTAATGATTTTCTTTATTGATCAAAACTTTCACCGGCTTCTAATATTACAACTCTTTGGCCGTGTGAAGCATCACTTTTACCCCAATTACCGTTAGGTAGGCATTCATGGATAGATCGGTTGGTAATTTGTCCATTTTCTTCATCGATGCTTCTAAGCTCTAAAGTTACACCTGGACTGGACTTTTTTCCCCTGAATTCACAAGTAATTCTATTGCAGGCAGCAGTCAACATACCGGCAATGCCAATAGCTAAACCTGTTCTGATTAGTTTTTCTTTATTGTTCATTTTTATTTATTTAAATATTAAATTTGGCCGCGGCCGAATTTTCTTAAAATTACGCCGGCCAGGCCGATCATGGCCGCAAATCCTGTTCCGACTAATATTTCGCTGACGCCGGTACCGGCTTCAGGGAGCACCTGAGGAGTAGTAATACAAAATGAGGAAGTATCTTGGTCTGACTCACCGGTTTCTGCAACGGCTTCAACCTTGTTGATCAAGCATTGAGTTCCGTCAACTAAGGCCTGGTTGGCTGAATCAATATGGGCTCGAATTTCAAATGTTTCCTGTTCACCGGCTTCTAACTTTTCAATTTCCCACTTAATCTGATTGTTTTCTTTGTTATATTCTCCGGGATTAAAAACAGGAGTTAAGTATTCGGGTAGAGAATCGGTTACTTGTATATTGGTTAAATTTTTGTCTCCGCTGTTTTTGATAGTAATTTGAAATTTTACTAAATCTCCCTCTCTGAGTACTTCTTGGTCGGCAGGTAGATTATCCTGCCAATTGGCGGTTTCTGAAGTAGCGATTTGCTTGTCAACTATAAGTTGGGAAGTCGGTTGGTCCTCACCGTACATATAAGCACCAATAGGACTTGCCAAACTTAAGCTTAAACTGAGTAGAAAAGCAATTCCTGCCACAATAGTTGCAATACCAACTAGAATAGTAGTAATACCAACAATTATGGCCTTGCCCGGAATGACGTTTTCCATAATAAATGTATTATATTACCGTATTATGGGATTGTCAAGTCTTAATCATCAATCATTAATCATTAATATATAATAGTACTAATGAAGAACTTTTTTGATCCGAAGCTTAAAAAGGCGGTAAAACCAAAAAAAGGCAAACCGGAAATTGTTTTTTATAACCCGTCGAAAATCAGAACCTTTGTTTTTGGTTTGGGAACCGGGGCAATTATTTTGGGCTTGTTTTATTTAGGTTATCTTTGGCTGCCGTTGGCGAGAGCAATGGCTGCATATCATTGGGGACAATTAGCGTCTACCGTTCCAGGAGCGAGGAAATTCACGCTCCTGGAGCGTAATTCTACTCCAACACCAACCCCGACACCGATGCCGATACCAAAAATTCCGGATGATTGGCCGGTTTTAAATAAAGACTTTTCAATTTATATTCCCAAATTAGATTCCACTGCCCAGGTGTTTCCTAATATTGATCCGGGCAAGCCGGAAATTTATCAGCAGGTTTTAAAAGACGGTGTAGCTCATGCGGCGGGAAGCGGATTACCCGGTTCGGCTAAGCCGGTTTTTCTTTTTGCTCATTCAACTAATGCCGAGTGGAACGTGGTTCGTTATAATGCAGTTTTCTTTTTGTTAAATAAACTCGAACCGGGCGATGAAGTACATTTGGCTTATCAAGACCGGCCTTATACCTATCAAATTTTTGATAAAAAAATTGTCGGTGCCGGCGATGTTTCTTATTTAACCGATTATCAGCCGGGCCGTGAAGAGATAATTCTTCAGACCTGCTGGCCGCCGGGAACGATATTGAAACGGTTATTAGTCTTTGGTAAATTAAAGGAATGATTATTTCAGATAAAGATATTAAAAATAAAATTAAGAACGGAGAGATTAAAGTTGAGCCATTTAAACTGGAAAATCTTCAACCTTCCAGTTTGGATTTAGAGTTAAGCGAGGAGGTGCGTGTTTTCGATAATTGGAATCAGGGTGAAATTGACGTTCGCCAAAAAGAGGATGTTTCTCGAGTGGTTAAAATTAAGAAAACCGGATTTGTTTTGCATCCCGGAGAATTCATTCTCGGCTCAACTGCCGAAGAAGTAACTTTGCCTTTGGATATTGCTGCAAAACTGGAGGGTAGAAGTTCTTTGGGGCGGCTCGGGTTGATTGTTCACGCTACCGCCGGTTATGTTGACCCGGGGTTTTCCGGCTGGCTGACTTTTGAAATTGCCAATATTTCGCGTTTGCCGATTCGGATGTATGCCGGAATGCGGATTGCGCAGATAGTTTTTTATAAAATGACCAGTAAAGTTGAAAATGCTTATGGAAGTAAAAAATTAAAAAGTAAATATCAAGGTCAAAAAGGGCCGACTGCCTCCAAACACTGGATTGATTTTGACTAATTTAAATTTATAGTTTATTATAGAAA
>CAZBPF010000030.1:4705-7969 GCA_964493745.1 uncultured Gammaproteobacteria bacterium | reverse complement strand
GATTACGACTGTGACGGAACAATTAATATGGAAGATTTTGCCGGGTGGTACGATGACTATAAATTAGACAGTGATAATTTGTACGGAGACTTTAACTGCGATGGTATTCTAAGTGAAGATGATGTTGAACAGTGGTATAGTGAATTGCCTAAATTTTAAAAATGACAAAACAAAAAGAATTTAAAAATAAAATACTGGTTTTACTGTTGATAATTCCGTTGTTAACTGTTTTTGCCGGATTGATTTTGGTAAAGCAGACTCAGGAAGTAAGAAGAAGAGCCGCCTACGGGGAAATTAACTTACAGCTTCTTCCTGATGTTCAGGAAGTCGAGCTTGATGAAGAGACAGCCAATGTTCAACTGCAGGTACTGCCGGAAGAATATTTAGTCAGCGGCGGTCATTTCAACATTAGTTATAATCCTAATATTCTGGAATTTCAGTCAGCTGAATTAAATGAGAATTTTAACGGTGTTTCCCAGGTGGTTGAGGAAGGGGTAGTTGAAACTGTTTCATATTTAAAATCAGACGGCCAAATTCCGGCTGAGCCGTTCAGTTTAGTAAATTTAAGATTCAAATTATTAAATGAGGGCAGTAGTATTTTGTCCAAAACGGCCGCGGTTTCTTTTGTCGGCTCAAAAGGAGTTGAGGGAGTTGACGATAGAGTCTTAGATATTGGCTCTTTTTCTCAAGCCGAAATCGATGTTTCAGCTGGAGAACCGACGCCGATTCCAACGGAACCGCCTGCCGGTTGGCCGGAATTAAGTTTTAAAATTAGGTTTGGCGGGACAAAATATCTGGTTAATGACCAAGAAAAAATTGTTGAAGATATTGGAACCCAGCCGGTTGACGTAATCGTAAAAGGTAATGGAATTAGTCAAAGGTATAAAGACGTGATGGTTGAATTTGATAACCAAGCGGTGGGGACCGGCAGTTTGGAGTTGGTCGGGGTTGAACCGGGAGACAATTATGCAATTTTAATAAAAGGACCGGTCCATCTAGCTCGCCGTTTTTGTCTAGATGACCAGGTGGAACACTGCTGGCTCGGCGAGGAAAGTATAACTTTGAATCCCGGTGAAAATGAGTTTAACTGGGCCGCTCTTAATTTGGAGCCGGGAGATATTGATCAAAACGGCGTTGTCAACAGTGCCGACTTTACCACTTTGAAACAAGCATTAATGACTGAAGGTGGAATTTCAGAAGATATTAATTTTAACGGGATTGTCAATTCACAAGATGTTGTCTTTTTCCTGGAAACGCTGAGTACAAAGTACGAAGATGAGCTTTGAATCTTGAAAACAAAGTAATTAAATGTTATTAATTATTAAGGGGTGAAATAAAAATGAATTTTAATATACAAAAAACAAAATGGCTGATTCCGGCTTTGGCTTTACTAATTATTTTGGAGAGTGTAATTGTAGTCAACCGTTTACAATTAAATGCCGGAACGGTGAAAGATCGATTAACTTCACCGGATCAGGTAAATGAAGCTCAGGAATCGGCATTAATAAGTTTAGAAGGCAGTGAACAACTAGCGGTTGGTGAAGAGGGGACATTTAAGGTAGTTTTGACTGCTTTGAGAACGATTAATTTAGACGGGGTTGATATTTATTTAAAATACGACCCGGATGTAATCGAGATTATCGGTGCCGATCCTACTGATGAGTTTTCTTTTGTCGGTCGTAATTGGATTGAGCCCGAAAAACAAAGGGTTTTAATCTCTATGGTCGAAACCGATGCTCCGGAAGGGGTAATTTTTGAGGCAGGGAGCCAAACAACATTGGCAACTATTAAGCTCGAGGGCTTAACTGCCGAAAAATCCCGGATTGAAGTTTATGCTCCTGCAGGAAGTGAAGGAACTGTTCTTGCCGGCGGAGGCGAAGAATTTGACTTTGCCAAAGAGGACTTAGTTTTGAATGTTGAATAATTTAAAATGAAAAGAATATTAAAATGGTTTGTTTTACCAGCAGTTGTTTTTGTTTTTATATGGCATGTTTCAACTGTAGATGCTAAAGCCGGTCCACGGCTGTATTTTGAGCCGGCTGACGGTAATTACAACGTTGGGGATACTTTTGACGTTATTCTCCAAATTGATACCGGTGAAAAAGAGGCGATGGCTGCTGATGCTTTAATTAGTTTTGACCAGAATAAATTAAAAGTAAACCAGGTTTCAGAGGGGGATTTCTTTTCCGGTTTTGATTATAATATAGAAAATGCTAACGGCAAGCTGACGATTTATTCTTTTTCCGAACAGGCCTTGGTAACCAACAGCGGAGTGGGAGAAATTGCGACAATTACTTTTGAAGCGACTGCCGAAGGGACGGCTTCTGTTTCTTTTCTTTGTGAATCCGGTGTTGATACTGATTCGGCGATTTGGGATCAATCGGGTAACGATTTAATTGACTGTGCCGCCTGTGGAAGCGGCAGTTACACAATTGGTCAGGGTGAGCCGGAACCTGAGCCGACTACCGCCCCGGAAGAACCAACACCTACTCCGAGTGAACTTCCGGAAACCGGGATAGAAACGCCTTTGCTGATTGCCGCTTTAGGTGGAGGAATTATGTTATTATTTAGTTGGGTGTTGGCCTTATGAAAAAAAGAGTGAAATCAATTATTATTATTGTAATTTTATTATTGACTGGAGTTTTAGCGGCGGTTGGAGTAAGGACGGCCAAAACTTATTTAAGCGGAGCTTCCGGCGGTAAAGAGCCCCAAAATGTTCGAGTGGAAGCGGATGTTAAGTCGGCTACAGTCAGTTGGCAGACGGACAATGAAGTTCAGGGGACAGTCGAGTATGGAACAACTCCGGCTAGCCTACTTTTAAGAGCTTTGGAAAATCAACCCGGGACAACTCATCGGGTCGTTTTATCGCCGCTGAAAGCCGGAACCACCTATTATTTTAGGGTAAGAATAAATGATGAAATTTACGATAATAACGGAATTCCGTATTCTTTTAAGACTAAAGAAGAGGAAGGGGAACAAACTGTTCCTCAAGAGCCGCAGCAGCCGGAAGAGCCGGAGCCGCCTGTCGAACCGCCTGTTGAGCCGACGGACGTACCAGCAGTTGAGCCGAGTCCGGAACCGCAGGCCACTACAGAACCAACTGAGCCGACAGAACCGTCTGAAAAAGTAACTAACTGTGATAAAAATGAATTTAAAGAAAAGTTTGGAACAAGTGATACCGAATATGATTTTGACGATAACGGCACGGTAAACACTAAGGATTGGATTCTTTGTTTAGACGAGAATAATTAACTATTGTTCTTC
>CAZBPF010000030.1:0-4605 GCA_964493745.1 uncultured Gammaproteobacteria bacterium | reverse complement strand
AGGGAGGTGTTGATATGCAATGCCAATTGTGGTTAAAAGAAAAAAAGGAGAATCAATACACGATATGCTTAACCGGTTTTATCAGCTTATTAAACAGACTAATATAATTGACGATATTCGTGAAAAACAGGAGTTTGTTAAGCCGTCTCAAAAAAGATATGAGAAGAAAAAAGCTTTAAAAAAGGCGAATTAAAATGAATGACTTAATGACTAAAATTAAAAACAATGCCCGGCAGGCAGTTAAATCCGGTGATAAAGATTTAGCAGAGACTTTGAAATATCTTTATTCTCTCCTGCAAGCGGAGGAAGCAAGAGGTGAAGATTTTAATCCGGTAAAAATTCTTCAAAAGGAATTAAAAAACAAGAAAGAGGCCTTAAAAATGTTTAAAAAAGGCGGACGTCAAGATTTAGCCGATAAAGAAAAAAAAGATATCGAGATTTTACGTGGTTATCTGCCAAAGATGTTGTCGGAAAAGGAAATTAATAGTTTAGTAAAAGAGGTGGTTGAGGAGATTAAAGAGGCGGATTTTGGTCAAATTATGGGGAAGGTTATGAGTAAAGTTAAAGGAAGAGCTGACGGTTCAAAAGTTTCGAAAGTTGTTAAACGTCATCTTGACAACCAATGAAAATATTAATCAAAAAAGACCCTCGTTATCCTTTGGACGTGAAGAAAATCAGACAAATTGCCAAAGATATTTTGGGTGAAAATAATTTGCCGGAAGAAATAGAGTTGAGTTTAAATTTTGTCGGTAAAAGAAAAGCTAAAGAATTAAATCAGGACTACCGGAATAAGGAATATATACCCAAAGTTTTATCATTTCCCCTTCATGAAAAAGGGCCGGATCAGGTTCTTCGGCTGGGGGATATTGTTGTTTGCTTTCCCTTGGCCAGGAAAGAAGCCAGGCAGAGGCAGAGGATGGTTAACGAAATAATTAAAGAGTTACTTGAACATGGAATAGGAAATATAATTTCTAATTCCTAATTAACCTAATTGACCTAAAAAATAACCAATGTATAAAAAACGCCAAAAAATTAAGAAATTAGGTAATTGGGATTTGATTAGAAATTAGAATAATTAGAGTAATTAGGATTTTAAATTTATGTATTTTTTAAAATATCGACCGCAAACAATTGAAGAGCTGGATTTAAAAAATGTCCGGCAGGAACTAAAAAAAATATTGGACAAAAAAGGTATTCCTCACGCTTTTTTATTTGCCGGGCCAAAAGGTACCGGCAAAACTTCTGCCGCTCGAATAGTTGCTAAAGCGGTTAATTGTACAGGTAAGAAAGGGGTTGAACCCTGTAATCAATGTGAAGTTTGCCGGGAAATTACTCGGGGTACCAGCTTAGACGTTGTTGAAATTGACGCTGCTTCCAACCGTGGTATTGATGATATCCGCCAGTTAAAGGAGAAAATCGGTTTGGCACCGATAAAGGCAAAGTACAAAGTTTATATTATTGATGAAGTACATATGTTAACCAACCAAGCGTTTAATGCTCTTTTAAAAACTTTGGAGGAGCCGCCGGCTCACGTTATTTTTATTTTGTGCACTACTGATCCGGATAAAATTATTCCAACGGTTATGTCAAGGTTGCTGAGAATAGATTTCAGAAAGGGTTCATCAGACGAAGTAAAGCGTAGTTTGCAAAAGGTTATTGACGGAGAGGATTTAAAGGTTGATGACCAGGTTATTGACAATATAATTAAACTTTCTGAGGGCGGGTTTCGTGATGCCCAAAAAATGTTGGAAAGTTTAGTTTTAAACCTTGGTGATAAAATCAAGTGGGAAGAAGCTAAAGAGCTGGTTGGACATTGGCAGAAAAGAAAACCGGAAACAGTACTGGAATTGCTGGCTAAAGGACAACTTAATCAGCTGATTAGTATTGCCGAAGAACTAGCTGGGGAAGGGACTTCTTTTAGTGATTATTTTAAAAAATTACTTAGTCTAATTAATGATTTAATTTTGGCAAAGACCGAGGTAAGAAAAGTTTCTAACTTGGAGAAAATTACTGATAAGTTTTCTATTTTAGAGTTGGCCGAGTTGTCCGATATCTTTTCGGAAGCCGCTTATCGTCAAAAAACTTCACTTCTTCCTCAACTTCCTTTTCAATTAGCGGTGATTAAATATCTAGAAAATAGAGTAGGTAGTGAACAGCAAACAGCGGACTGTGGTAATAGTAAGACAAACAAAGAAGATAAAAAGAAAAAAAGAAAAGGCGGCAGTAATAATGATAATATTAATATTAAAGAAATTAAGGAAAGTTGGGAGAAAGTGTTGATGGCGGTTAAACCGATGAATCATTCGGTTGCAGCATTTTTGAAGGCGGCTCAGCCGTTAAAAATTGAAGGCGATCGTCTTTTTTTACAAGTTTTTTACCAATTTCATAAAGATAAGCTTGACGAGCATCGAAATCGGCAGATAGTTGAAAAGGGTTTTGAAGAAGTTTTTGATTCATGTGTTAAGATTAAATGTAAACTTGGCAAGAAAAAAAGCAATTTGTATAATACAGCTAAGGATATATTTGAAGGGAGGTGAACTATGGCATTAGATAAATTTAAAAAATTGGGTAAACTAAAACAGCTGAGAGATCAAGCGGTAAAGATGAAAAAAGTGTTGGGTAAAGAGGAAGTCACCGTTGAAGAAAAAGGTGTAAAAGTAGTTATGGACGGAACTCAAAAGCTGAAAGAAGTTTTAATAAACAACGAGGAGAATAAAAATTTGGTTGATGTGATTAATAAGGCAATTAAAAAATCCCAAAAAGTAGCCGCTAAAAAGATGCAGGAAATCGGCGGCGGACCATTAGAAGGACTTGGACTTTAATTCACAAAGTTAATAGCAGGCTTTAGCCTGCATTGAGATTATGGCAAAAAAACCTAAAATTTTATCGAATACGGCGAAAGGGCTGGGCAAGCTTGCCGGAGAAACGGTTAAGGAGGCGGCAAGTCAGACCGGTCAGGCGGCTGAAGAAGCGGCTAAAGAGGTTGTTGGAGTCGGCGGATCAGATCAAAGTCAACCTGCCCCGGATGTTAAAAAGAAGGACAAAAAAGAAATTGCCGATTTACAGAAAAGTATAAAAAAAGGACCTCAAGCAGGCGGCCGGGATGTTGACCAGGAAATTCAACAAGTAAAAAAAGAAAAAAAAGAGAGAGATATTGAGGAGGAGCGGTTTCTCGAGGAAATGAAAAAACAGCGTGAAGAAGAAAAAGAGCAAGCTAGAAAAGAAGCCCAAATGGCCGGAGCCGGTCAAGGACCGCTTGAAGCTACCGGTAGTAAAGAAAAGCGGGGAACCGCTTTGATTAAACAAAGGGGGAAAGGCAGGGAAATTAAAGGTGGCAAAAATTAAGCTGTTTAATACTCTTACTGATAAAAAGGAAGTTTTTTCGCCGGTGAAAGAAGGGGAAGTTAAACTTTATACATGTGGACCGACTGTTTACGGTCCCGGACATCTTGGTCACGCAAGAAGCTATACTTCTTTTGATTTATTAAAACGTGTTTTTCTCTATAACGGTTACCGGGTTAAACATATTTTGAACATTACCGATATTCATGACGATATGATTGCTGCAGCTGAAAAAGAAAATACTTCTATAGATAAGCTGGCCGCTCGTTATATTCCGATGTTTAAGGAAGATTTAGACGTTTTAAATATTATTCCGGCTGACAAATATCCGCGGGTTACTGGACATATTGAAGAGATTATTGAGATGGTTAAGATATTGGTGGACAAAGGTTATGCTTACGTTAAAAAAGACGGCTCAGTTTATTTTGATATCAGCAAGTTTGACGGTTACGGTAATTTGGCCGGAATTAAACCGGAAGAGGCAAGAACCGGTACCCGGGTTGAAACAGATAAGTATGATAAAGAAAACGCGGCCGATTTTGCTTTGTGGAAAGGTTATAAGCAAGGTGAACCGTTTTGGGACAGTCCTTGGGGAAAGGGTAGGCCCGGCTGGCACATTGAATGTTCGGTTATGGCGGAGAAGTATTTGGGAAAAACGATTGATATTCACGCCGGCGCAATGGACTTGAAATTTCCTCATCATGAAAATGAATTGGCGCAATCAGAAGCGGCAAATGACCAAAGATTTGTTAATTACTGGGTTCATGCCGGTCTTTTGGAAATCGAAGGCCAAAAAATGAGCAAGTCACTGGGTAATTTTTTAGAAATCAGGGATATTATAAATAAAAATTACCAGCCGTTGGCCTTACGTTATTTATTTTTAATGACCCATTACCGTTCCAACTTAAATTTTACCTGGAGAGGACTTCAGTCAGCTCAAAACGCTTTAAAAAAGCTTAGATATAAGATAAACGATTTTGAGAAAAAGAAGAATATTTCTATTTCTAATAATTATAAAAAATACCGGTTAAGGTTTACTGAATTAATTAACGATAATCTAGCTGTCCCTCAAGCGCTTGGTTTGCTTTGGGAAGTTGTTGAAGACCCGGAATTAAAAAGTGCGGAAAGATTTAATCTGGCTCTGGATTTCGATCGGGTTTTGGGTTTAAATTTAGATGAGAGTTTTCAAGAAATGGATATTCCGCAAGTGGTTTTAGACCTGGCCGAAAAGAGAAATGCTTTACGGAATAATGAAAAATGGGA
>CAZBPF010000029.1:0-8136 GCA_964493745.1 uncultured Gammaproteobacteria bacterium | reverse complement strand
AGCTCCCATCGTCTAGTGGCCTAGGATATCAGGTTCTCATCCTGAAGACCGGGGTTCGAACCCCCGTGGGAGCACTAATACTTCATCGTCCCACGTACCAGTGCGCCGCAGTACTAAAGGCAAGCATAGTACACGGTAAAAAGCACGGTACATGGCCGTGTACTGTTTCGTTGTTAAACGAATCTAGTACGCGGTAGTGGCCTAGGATATCAGGTTCTCATCCTGAAGACCGGGGTTCGAACCCCCGTGGGAGCACAGAACAATTATCGTGAGGATTGAACGGCTCCAAGAGAGTTGACCAAAGAAACCACTTCTTCTTTTTTATCGGCAAGAATTTGCTGATTGTCGGCCTCCAAATTTAAACGTAACAGCGGCTGAGTGTTTGAAGGCCGGAGGTTAAACCACCAGTTTTCAAACCAAACCGATAAACCATCCAGCCGGTCAATTGACCGTGCCTTATTTTGATATAAATCGTCTACTTTTTTCATTACCTTTTTTTTATCGTCAACTTCAAAATTAATTTCACCTGTTTGAGGGTATTTGTCAAACCTTTCGACAACTTTTTTTAAATCTCCTTTATGTGTTGATACATATTCAGCGACGAGTAAAAAGGTAAGTAAACTGGCTTCTGAAGCATATACATCGCGATAAAAGTAATGACATGAATGTTCACCGGCAAAAAGCGCATTTTCACGCCGCATAACTTGTTTGATTAAGCTGTGGCCTACTTTAACCCGCTTGGAAACACCGCCGGATTTTTCTACAACCTCAGGAACTATTCTTCCGCAAACCGCATTGTATAAAATCATTTCGCCCGGATTATTTTCCAACAGCTTTTCGGCCAGTAAGGCGGTGATTATTGTCCCGGAAATAAATTTACCTTCTTTAGTGACAAAGGCAATTCGGTCGCCGTCACCGTCAAGAGCTGCCCCCCAGTCAGCTCCGGTTTGGGTAATTTTTTTCCTTAAGTCGTTTAAATTTTCGTTCTTTAAAGGGTTTGCCGGATGATTAGGAAAAGTACCGTCAGGTTTAAAGTAAAGTGGAATTATTTCACCCGGCAATTTTTCAACTAGATATCGATGTCCAAAAAGTTCGCCGCCAACTCCATTGCCGGCATCAATAACAACTTTTGACGCATTTATTTTCTCCAGGTCAACAAAAGAAAGACATTTATTAATCCATTCTTTGTATATGTCAACTTTTTTCAACCGCCCTTTCTTTCCAGAATCAAATTTCAACTCTTTATCGGACAAGGTCAGTTGCTTAATTTTAAAAAAACCGGTTTCACCGGAAACAGCAATTCCGCCCTTCGTTGACATTTTAAAACCGTTGTATTCCGGCGGATTGTGAGAGGCGGTTATCATAATTGAAAGGTCATATCCAAATTCTCCCGAACCAAAACTGAGCATATCAGTACTTATCACCCCTAAATCGTCAACTTCAACTCCGGATTGAAGAAAAGTCTCCGCAAAAATCTTAAATATCGGCCGGCTGGTTTTTCTGGCGTCATAACCGATAGCCGCTGTTTGCGGTTTAAAATGATAAACAGCCGCCTCAGCTATCCGGCGGACCCCTTCCATATCCAACTGGTCAGGAATAACTGCTCGAATATCATAATTATTAAAAATCTCGGGCTTAATTATCATTACCAACTATTTTACACTATCGCTTCAGGAAGAACATCAGAAAGATTTTCGGCAAAAACAAACTGCAGTTCTTTTTTAACCTCTTTTGGTACATCCCGCAGGTTCTTCTTATTCTTTTTGGGAAGAATAACTTTTTTTAATTCCGCTCGGTGAGCCGCTAATATTTTTTCTTTGATGCCGCCCACCTCAAGTACCCGTCCGCGCAGTGTAATTTCACCAGTCATCCCAACATTACGTTTAATTTTTTTATTAGTTAAAGCGGATACTAATGCCGTGGCAATCGCAACGCCGGCTGAAGGACCGTCTTTTGGCACCGCACCTTGGGGAACATGAATATGAAAGTCGTACTTTTGAGCAAATTTTTCGTCCTTTACACCGAGTGCTTTCCAATTACTCCGCACATATGATAAAGCCGCTTTGCAGGATTCTTTCATTACATCACCAAGCTGACCGGTTAAGGTCAAATCTCCTTTACCCGGCATTAAAGCCACTTCAATAAACAGGATTTCGCCACCTGACTGCGTCCAGGCCAAACCAGTTGTAACTCCGGCCTCATCTTCCTTTTCCTTAATCTGATGACTAAATTTCGGCGGTCCAAGTAAACGGTGGGCTGTTCTTATATTCATTTCCGACTTTAATTCATTTCCTTCCGCTTTTCTCATCGCTACTTTTCTGCACAGCTTGGCAATTACTCGCTCTAATTCACGTACACCGGCTTCACGCGTATATTTACGGATTAAATCCCTGATTAACTTATCACTAAGAACTAAATCCTCTTTGGATAATCCGTGCCCGGTTAGCTGTCTTGGAAAAAGGTATTTTTGGGCAATATTTAACTTTTCTTCTTCCGTGTATCCGGGAAACCTGATTATTTCCAACCTATCTTGGAGCGGCGTTGGAATAGTATCGGTAACGTTCCCGGTTAAAATAAAGAAAACATCCGACAAATCGTAAGATACTTCCAGATAATGGTCGGAAAATTCTTTATTTTGCTCGGGATCAAGCGCCTCCAGCAAGGCGGCACTCGGGTCCCCTCTAAAATCACTGCCTACTTTGTCAATTTCGTCAAGCATAAAAACCGGATCTTTGGAACCGGAATTTTTTATACCTTGAATTATTCTGCCCGGCATTGAACCGACATAAGTGCGTCGGTGGCCCCTGATTTCCGCTTCATCGCGTATTCCTCCCAATGAAATTCTGACAAAATCTCTGTCCAAAGCTTTGGATATTGATTTACCGATCGAGGTTTTCCCTACTCCCGGCGGGCCAATAAAGCAAATAATATTCGGCGTTCCATTGGATTCAATTTTTTGCTTGGCCTTTTTATCATTCTTAAATTTCTTTTTTCTCAATTTCATTACCGCCAGGTTTTCCAGCACCCTTTCCTTAACTTTTTCCAAACCGTAATGATCCCTGTCAAGAATTTTTTTTGCTTTTTTAATACTGACATCTTTATTTCCTTTTCTTTTCCAAGGCATTTCAACCAAAGTTTCAATATAAGACCGAATATAACTTGCTCCGGGAGCATATGGAGACATTTTTGCTAACCTTTCCAGTTCTTTTCCGGCTTTATTTCTTACTTGCTTAGGCATGTCTGATTTTTCAATTTTATTCTTCAATTCTTGAATTTCACTTCGACCGCCGGCATCTACGCCTAACTTCTTTAATTCCCGGTCAATCGCTTTTTTTCTTTCCTCCAAAACCGACTTTTTCATTTTTTTCTCAAATTTATCTTTTGTCTTCTTTTCAATGGAATGATCAAGCTTTAAAACTTTAATCTCGTGGGATAATCTCTCACTAACCAGCTTAATTCTCTCTTTAAGCGATTTTGATTGAAGAATTCTCTGCTTTTCTTTGACCGGCGCGCTTAAGGCAAAAGAAATTTGGTCAGTCAGCTCCATTAAATTAACTTTTTCACCGGTACTCAGCTTCTGCAAAATTTCAGGATCAAATCCTTTACCGAGATTAAACGCCTTGCGCACCAACCCCAGCATCTGATCAACAACTATTCTAATTTCCTTACGCTCACTAACCTCTGTCTGAAACGGCGAAGCGCGAACTTCCAAGTAAGAATCATTATCAAGGAATTGGTCAATCTTTACTCTCGCCATACCGGTAAAGGCAGCATGCACAGTTCCATCAACTCTTACCACGTGTTCTACCCGGCAAAGAACACCGACCGGATAAATATCTTCCGGTTTCGGCTCATCAGTCTGGGGTTTTTTTTGAGCCGCGATAATAACCAGATTTTCTTCCTCTTCTTTATCAAAAGCTTCCATTAAAGCGTTAACTGACTTTGGCCTTCCGAAGATAACCGGAAACTCAACCCCGGGAAAAGGAACCATATTGCGAACCGGGATAAGCGGCAGCTGGTCGTCAACAATTTCTTTATTTTCTTTTTTAGGTTTGTTTGGTAATAAAACTGACATATCGATAGCAGTCTAACAGATTATTTGCTAATTGTAAAGTACTTCAATTATCATCCGACGATCGTCGGATAATAACTGTAAAATAACTGTTAATATATAATATAAATATGAAAACAGGAAGAGCAGCAATTGTCGGCCGACCAAATACGGGCAAATCAACTCTTGTTAATTCACTTGTTGGCCAAAAAATATCAATAGTTACCAAAAGGCCTCAAACAACAAGGAAAATTATTCAAGGTATATACTGGGATGAACGTGGTCAAGTAATTTTCATGGACACTCCCGGTGTCTTTGCTAAAATTCAAGGACCGGTCAGTAAAAAAATCAATCCCAAAGCAGGAAAAAACCTATCAATCGCCGACGTAGTTATCTACCTAGTTGACCACACCCGACACCGAGGCGACGAAGAAAATAAAGTTTTAGGAATAGTCAGAAAAATTGATAAGCCGAAAATAATCGCCTTAAATAAAATTGATATAAAAAAGCCGGATTACACTTACCAATATAAATTCCTAGAAGATGAATTTGATGACTGGATAGAAATCTCCGCCCTTCACAAAACCAACCTCGACCAACTAAAAGATTTAATTTTTAAATATCTTCCGGAAGGCAAGCCCCTTTTTAATCCTGACAATTATCAGGCCTTCCCGGCAATTAATATCACTCCCAAAGATTTTATCGCCGAAATTATCAGGGAAAAAGCGTTTATGGTTCTTTACCAAGAAGTCCCCTACCGATTAAGCGTCCAAGTTAAGGAACTCGAAGAAAGAGACGAAATGTATTTTATTAAAGCGGATATTATCACTACTTCTGACCAATATAAGCCGATTATTATCGGCAAAAACGGCCAGACATTAAAAAAAATCGGTGTTCTTGCCAGAAAAGAAGTCGAATTAATTACCAACAAAAAGGTTTACCTTGACCTTAACGTTTCCGCTAATCCACACTGGGTGAAAAGACTCTAGCCCATGATATAATTTTGATTATATGATTGAGAGAACATCAACGGAACAACATGAAGTTATGGCACTATCCGAATGTTTAATAAGATTAGGAATTTATGACACCGCTTTTGATAATGACGACACGCTAGTAAATACAAGAAAAGTTTTTCGCAGAGGAATGCATGCCTCAATTAGTTCAATAGCTAGCAAAAGCAATCCTAACCTACTAACGACAGAAGAAACACTTCGTTACATGAAAGAAGTAATTTCTGCCATCCGGCCAGAGTTCCACACCCATAGTTCCATCATGCGATTTGCTTTACACAACACTGCTAGGCGGGTAGGAATAGAAGTCCCGGATGAAAGTGAAGGATACCAAGAAGCAGTAAAAAGTATTATGGATATTTATTACGGAGAATGTCCTCGGGCTTTCCCGGGAGCGCATCATACAGTTGATACATTTAACCAAACACACGTAACTAGTTATCTCGCCACTCACTCCCCTTTGGATATAACCCTCAGAAAAGTTAAACAAGAGGGGTTTGATGGGAAATTCGCCAAATACTGGTGCTTTGACGTTTGCCGAAGCAAAGCAGAACAGTGGCCAGAGGTTCTTACTGAGAATGGGGTTAATCCGCCGAACCTTCTTGTCATTGGTAATAATCCAAAAGAAGATATTGAACCAACTTTAAAGCTTAACATTCCTCTTGCTATTTGGATAAATCAGTCAAATTCACCTATACCTAATTATTTAGAAGGGTATGTTGACAAAGATCAATTAATTGTTGTAAATGATATCAGCGAAGTCATACCAGCAATAATTAACCACGAATAATTTTACAATAATCTTTAATAGTTAGTAACGAAGATACCTGCCACAAAACTAAAAATTCACCGGCCGTACCGGCCCATTAAGCCGGTCTTGGCAAGAACATGATTTTCCATTTGTTCTTCAAGCAGAGAGCGGTCAGCACTTGAACTTAAGTCAAGTAGTTTATCTAAAGCAAACAAACGGAACATGTACCGATGTTCGTCAGAGGGAGGACAAGGACCGCTGTATCCAAATTCACCAAAGTCGTTCATGCCGACATTTGCCCCTTTTGGTATTGACCGCATGCCAATTGATTTTACATCAGGAGAAATATTCCACACCAACCAGTGATTCCATACACCGCCGGCGGAATCAGGGTCATCAAAAATAAGAACTAAACTTTCTGCTTCTTCAGGAATATTTGAAATTTCCAGCCGTGGATTAATATCGGCACCAAAACAAGTATATTCTTCAGGAATAACCTCACCATTTTCAAAAGCAGTACTTGTTAATTTCATTTTTAATTCTTTTCCCGATAAAAGCGCCTCTTGGCGAAGAGCATCGTTTTGTCTGAGTTCACTCATCCGGCTTATCTGGGCCCCAAAACTGCGGATGCCCAAATAAACACTAAGTCCCAAAAATATAATCAAAAGAACAGTAATTTTGGTGGACATTAAATCCAGTATAACAGAGAAGTTTATTTAATGTCAAAAGTCAGCGTAAGTTTAACAAAACGGAACTTACTATTGACAAAATAATACTGAAAATCAAACCGCTGAGAAAAGAATTTACTCTAAACTGAGGAACTAATCTATCGACAAAAAGAATAATCAGTCCATTAATTACCAATATAAACAGACCAAAAGTAAAAATATTTATTGGTAAAGTTAGAAATACCAAAATCGGTTTAACCACAGTATTTAAAACCGCTAAAACTAAGGCAACTAAAACCGCTGTTAAAAAGTCCTCTACTCTTACTCCCGGGACTACATACGAGGCAATAATTACTGAAAAACTTCTGATTAATAATTTAATAAACAAATTTAACATATTTTATATTAACACATCAACTTAAAAATTTTAACTAAATAATTTAAAACGGGCTTTTAAAAACCTTAAAGGCAGGTAAGCGCCAACCCCGATTCCCAAAAAGTTTAAAAATAAGTTAGACCCCGCTTTTAGTAGAAATTCAGTATTGAAATTATCCAAAGCAATTCCCATAACGGCTAACGGTGGAACTAAGGCAACTGAAACAGCTACCCCGGTTAGTTCTTCAGACACGTCCGGGCTAAATAAACTAAAAACAGCAGAAGAACCGGCTAGAATTGCAACTAAAAAATAAATAATCGGATTATTGCCCATTCTAGAAAATATTGTTACATTTTGAATATTAATATTTAAAATGAACGATAAAATATAACAGATAATAATCCCGAAAATTAATTCTAAGAATAAATTCCTAACATTAATCAGAAATGTTTCCTTATCTTTCCAAATAATTGCCACCGGTAAAATTAAAATTGAGTAAATTAAAGGTGAAATAATCATTGCTCCAACCACTATTGGAACCGAGTTAACCGACAATCCCAAAACGCAAGTTGCTAATCCGGCAAACGACCGAAAAATAAAATCAAAATCAAAATCGGCTTTATCAACCAGTGATTGATAAGAACCGTCTAATTTTATCTTTTCTATTATTTTTAAATTATTCCAAAAGGCCATTTTGTTAATAATAACAGAAGTGTGTTAATTTTTTTCTTTTGGCAAGCTTTCGCAAGCAACACCGTCATTATCACCGTCTAAACGGTTGACATCTTCATTCGGGCCGCCGGCGTTGATGAAAAATCTTTGTGCCTCTTCTTGAGTTTCAAAGTCATCGCAGTTATAATCGTCGGTAAACTTTCCGCCGTCGGTGACAACATTACCTTCTTTATCACGCCTAACTCTTGCTTCCTCCCATGAGGAACCGGATAAAAGCTCTCCAATATCCCAATCTAAATTTGCTGCCTCCAGTCCAAAAGCGCCGAATAGTAAAGCTAAAATTGCAATCAAAATCGGCTTAATAAATTTTTTTGTCTTTTCGTTTAAATTTTCCAATGGTTTAAATTTAGGAACAGCCATATTTTTACCAAGCAGAATATAACATATAAACTACAATCAAAATTAATATTGCTATCAACCCCAGCCGAATTTTTTTATTCTTAATCATAATTACATTTTAAACAAAACAAACAAAAATATCAACCTTTACCCGGCTCTCCGAACTTCATGGGGTTATCAAACGGAAAAGATAATCTAAAGTTTGG
>CAZBPF010000028.1:0-8164 GCA_964493745.1 uncultured Gammaproteobacteria bacterium | reverse complement strand
ATTTCCGGGTTACTTCCGTTTGTATCAAGCTTAACCAAAAAATTCATCTTCTTTATTTTATCCATAAACGATAATAAGTTTTTTTGCAAGGTCGGCTCTCCGCCGGTTATGACAACTCCCTCCAGTTTTCCGGCTCTTTTTGCTAAAAAATCAATTATATATTCAGAAGCAAGTGAAGCAGTATACAATTTGGGATAGACAAGCTCGGGGTTATGGCAATAAGGGCATCTGAAATTACACCCCTGGGTAAAAACAACTGCAGAAACCTTGCCCGGATAATCAACCAAAGAAACTTTCTCAAAACCGCCGATGTTCAAAAGCTATGCCTCCATATTTACTGTTTTACGCAAGTTAAACTCCTGGCGCTTGCCTTTATTCCATTGCTTAACAGGACGCAGGTACCCAACAACTCGTGAGAAAACTTCACATTCTGAACCGCACTTTGAACACAAGCTAACTTCTCCGGCCAAATAACCGCAATTGGGGCAAACACTAAAAGTTGGGGTAATTGAAAAATAAGGTAGGTGGTATTGTGAGCATACTTTCTTTATTAAACTACGCAAAGCTAAGCTATCTTTTATTCTTTCCCCGGCAAATAAATGAACTACCGTCCCTCCTGTATATTTAGTTTGGATATCATCTTGAAGATCAAGCAATTCAAAAAGATCATCTGTGTAATTGACCGGAAGCTGGGTTGAGTTAGTATAAAATGAAACTTTACCTTCTTTAAAATTATCCTCATTTGCACAAACTATACTCGGATACCTTTGCTTATCTAGCTCTGCTAATCGGTAAGATGTTCCTTCTGCAGGGGTTGCTTCCAGATTATAATTGTTTCCGGTTTCTTCCTGGAAATCTAACAATTTTTTACGCATAAAATCCATCACCTTCAAAACAAAGGCCCTACCCTTTTTAGAACCTACCGCTTCAGAAAACAAGTTCAAACAGGCTTCATTCATCCCTACCAGCCCAATCGTTGAAAAATGGTTTTTCCAATAACAGCCAAAACGTTTTTTAATATTTCTTAAGTAATGTTTCATGTAAGGGTAAAGATTGCTATCTGTAAATTTCTCTAAAATTTTTCTTTTAATCTCAAGGCTTTCTTTGGCTATCTCCATTTGGCGGTTGAGCCTACTTAAAAATTCATCTTCATCTTTAGACAAATAACCTAAGCGCGGCATATTAACTGTCACTACCCCAATTGAACCGGTCAACGGCGAAGAACCAAACAAACCGCCTCCCCGCCGGTTAAGCTCACGATTATCGATACGCAAGCGGCAGCACATACTCCGGGCATCTTCCGGATTCATCTCAGAGTTAACAAAATTAGCAAAATAAGGCAACCCGTATTTAGCGGTAACCTCCCAAAGAAGTGAAAGGTTAGGATTGTCCCAATCAAAATTTTTAGTTATGTTGTAAGTTGGAATCGGAAAAGTAAAAACTCTTCCCTTTGCATCACCCTCAAGCATAACTTCCAAAAAGGCTTTGTTTAACATATCCATTTCTTTTTGAAAATCTTTATAAGTATTTTCTTGAGGTTTACCGCCGATTATTACAGGTTGATTTGAAAAATAAGAAGGGACCGTCAAATCCATGGTAATATTGGTAAAAGGGGTTTGAAACCCGACACGGGTTGGGACATTAACATTAAACAAAAATTCCTGCATCGCTTGTTTGACCTGTTTATAGGAAAGATTATCAAAACGGACAAAAGGAGCAAGTAAAGTGTCAAAGTTAGAAAAAGCTTGAGCCCCTGCCGCCTCACCCTGTAAGGTATAAAAGAAATTAACTATTTGGCCTAAGGCACTGCGCAGATGCTTTGCCGGTCCTGATTCAACTTTTCCTGAAGCACCGCGAAAACCATCGGTTAATAAATCATATAAATCCCAACCTACACAATATACGCTCAACAGGCTTAAATCATGAATATGGATATCTCCGTTAAGATGAGCTTGACGAATATGAGGGTAATAAATTTTATTAAGCCAATAAATTTTTGTTACTTCAGAAGATACATAATTATTTAATCCCTGCAAAGAAAAACTCATATTACTGTTTTCATTAACCTGCCAATCAGATTTTTGGAGATATTGATCAATAAGATTCACATTAAATTTAGAAGTTATTTCTCTAATTTTTGCATGTTGTTCCCGATAAAGTATGTATGACTTTGCAGTTTTTTTGTAAGGAGATGATAATAAAACTTCTTCAACTATATCTTGTATTTCTTCAACGTTCGGCTGGCTAGGACTAACTACCATTTGAGCTAGATTAAGCACTTTTAAAGTAAGTTTTTTAGCAGTTTTTAAATCAAACTCGCCGCTGTTTTGGCCGGCTTTCGCAATCGCACTAGTAATCTTATGGGGACTAAAATTTTCGCAAGAACCATCTCTTTTTGTAATTTCATGAAAAATACCTGTTTTAACTTGATTCATAAATACCCCCTTTTAAAATTTTAAAAGCCCCCATCTTCTAAAAATTAGAAAATGGGGGCTTGCACCCTGATTTATATTAAGCCCTTATTGATTGTAAAGCTATTCCTCGATAGCACTATCTTCTTCTGGTAGGTATTCTGACTCTGGGATTATTCTACTTAATGCACCTTCCCGCCTCCGAATCAGTGGCAGTGGCATTCGCATCTTTCGTCCCCCATTACAGCACCGGGAGTGTTTCCGATTTTCACGGAATTCCCAATTAAGCATATTACTGCGCCAAAAGAAAGTAATTGAAAGAACTACATGAAAGTATACACACAATATCTGGGATGTCAAGTTTTTTTCTCCACAATATATGCTAATTATGAAATTAAAAATCAACCTGGCTTCTGATACCACCTACAAAGATTGTTTTATCACCATTAGTCGCGTCACCTCCATACGGATCCCAAATTACCTGGATATCAGGGCTAACACTGAGGTTATCATTAACCTTGAAGTTGTAGTAGGCCTCCAGATGGCTTTCCGAATCTGCCTTAAGATTTGCCCCTGCATCTTTGTAATCACCTGAAGGAATAACTTGGCCAAAAGCAAGGCCAAACACATCATCTTCTCTGTTCCAAAGACTCCCGGAAAATTGTATCCCGACACTCCAGGACTGTTCAAGAGAAAAATCCGATCCATCAGCATACACCTCAGGATCCTGCCAGCCGTAACGAGCAAAAGCACCCAGAACATCTGTTATTTCCTGGTCGAAACTTAAACCAAAACCGTAACTTTTTTCTTTTGCTTTAAGAGCATCATCCCACTTAATATGATCTTTATCGTTTAGCCAACCATAAACTCTGTAATTACCCGGCCGGTCAAAAATATTCGGTTTTATATTAACCTGTCCGGCAAGAAACATATTGTCAAAAGCATCTTCCCAATCGGCATTAGCGTCCATTGCGATAAACTCTAAGCCTAAGAAATCAACCGGTTCGATCGCCACTCTTACCCCGGCCGCGTTATCATCCGGAAACTCCAGGGTAGGTGAATTCCTGAAAATATGCCCCAAGAACTGCGTGCATTCATCATTAGCATACTCGTTTTGATCAAGATAAACAGTAGGATCGATTTTTCCAAAAGTTAAGGTTAAAGGCAAGTCCTTAAAATAATGTTCATAATACGCTTCTGTCACTGACACGCTGTTATCGGAGTCATCAGCGTCTCTATTAACATTAGAAAATACCTGCAATTCATCCTCGACGCCGGCGCCGTCTCCGGTTTCAAGATGAATAAAGGCTGATCCATAATCATCAAATGTTTTCTCAAACTCAAGATCCATAGAATACGAAACATCTGTCACGTCCTCGCCGTTTCCGGCAAGATCGTCTCCGTTAGCATTATTTGCCCCTTGAAGAATAAAGGTAGCCCCCGCACCTATTGTTAATCCCGCAGGCTTTATTTCAAGACCTTCTCCAGCTTTGTAATCTATGAACTCGCTGAATTCTCTTTTGGCACCATGTGCTATTTTTTCAACCTCAACAGTCTTATCCTCTTGCTGAGTGAGACGCTCTTCAAGCTGTATTATCCTTGCTTTCAGCTCCGCAACTTCTTCCTCCGTGGTTTTGGCAAATCCTGAGCTGCACAAAAGACTGATAAAGCCTGTGGCAACAACTAACTTTACTATTTTTCTACTCATCTTCTTACCTCCTTTTTTTATTGCAGATTATACAATTATTCAGGTTTTTTTAAACCTTTACCCTGTGCCCTTTCCTTACACTTACATGCCTTCCCGCACTTACCATTGCATTTACATTCTTTACCCATAACACCCCTCCTTTTAAATAAAAAAATCCAGAAACCTACAGCTATTAGGGTTCTGGATTCGTGATCTCTGACCGCTGGTAAACATTTTCTTTTATATTTTACTTTGCCCTATTTCCTCCTTGGTAAGATAATCGACGATGAGCTGTTCATACTTTAGAACATAAATTCTTTTGCAACGCGGACATTTAAACTCATACCCTTGGCGGGTTCTTATCAAATAAAGTTTTCCGCATTCACAACGTATTTGATCGTTTTTCTTTTCCATAATAATTTTTTCTACAAACACTTTTTGTCTTTCCGGCACTCTTTGTAGCTTCCACAGCCGGCACATGAATCTTTGCCTTTAAAAAGATTGACCATTTTCCATATCAAAAGTCCAAAGCTTGCAAAAACTAATGCCAACACAAAAATCTTTTCCATACTAGACCCCAAAACCTAACAATTTGCCGCCTTGGTAAACAATAAACGATGCACCCCAAGCCATAGCAGTCGTCCAAAAGATCAAAAACAGAGTCCATTTTAAACTTGAACCCGATTCCCGATAGAATACAGCCATGGCAACAAAACAAGGAAGATAAATCAAAGAAAATATTAAAAATGATAATGCTTTCAAAGGATTCCAAAACTTATCTCTATTTAAGGCCTCTTTTAATGAACCGGCTTCTTCAGGATCAACTTCCCCCAGGCTGTAGATTGTCCCGAGCGTACTTACTACAACTTCTTTGGCTGCAATACCTGCTGTAAGCGCAACCCCTCCCCGCCAATCCATACCGATTGGTTTAACTGCCGGCTCAATAAATTTGCCGAATTTGCCCGCAAAACTCTGTTCCATCTGCGCTAAAGCAGCGGTCTCCCAGCCTACTTTTTCTTGGCCGTCTCCCTGAGGAAAAGTAAACCCGGCCCAAATCAATATCGAAATAAGGACAATTATTGTCCCTGCTTTCCTTATATACATCCAGCCTCGTTCCCACATCTTAAGTAATAATCCTTTAAGAGTAGGAATACGATAGGGAGGAAGTTCCATAACAAAGTGAGAAGTTTCTCCTTTGAAAACAAACTTCTTCAAAATCCAAGCAGAACCAAAAGCAATAGTTACACTTAAGATATACATCAAAAACATAATATTAGCTCCATATTTGGGTGCAAAAAAAGCGCCGATAAAAAGCGCAAATATAGGAAGCTTTGCTCCGCAAATCATAAAAGGAGTTACCATCATAGTAATAAGCCTGTCTCTTTTATTTTCTAAAGTACGCGTTGCCATAATCCCCGGCACTGCACATCCGTTAGTCGATATCATCATCGGCAAAAACGATTTACCATGCAGCCCGAATTTACTCATCAGCTTATCCATGACAAAAGCTGCCCGTGCCATATAGCCTGTATCTTCAAAAAAAGCTATAGCAAAAAACATAAAAAGTACCAGCGGAAAAAATCCCAAAACTCCTCCAACCCCGCCGATAAGGCCATCGACAACAAGAGACTGAAACAACCCCTCCGGGATCACAGAAGCTGCTGCGCCGGACAGCCAGCCAAAAAATTTCTCAAACCAACCCACTACCGGCTCTGAAAAAGCAAAAGTGAATTTAAAAATCGCATACATCACAGCCGCAAAAATAGGAATACCTAAAACCCTGTTTAAAACAACTTTATCAATCTTATCCGATAAATCATGCCGCCTCTCCACAGTTGGCTTCAGGCTTTCGGTACAGGCCCCGCTGATAAACCCATACCGCCTGTCAGCAATAATAACTTCCGGATCATCACCAAAATGAAGCTGGACATGATGCCTGCTTTTTTTAATCTGATCTCTTAGGGCCTTAAACTTAGAATGATTTTTTATAATACCCAACACTTCCGGATCATTTTCTAACAGCTTAATAAGTAACCACTGTTTAGGATATTTACCGATCAAAGGCCTGTCTTTTTTTAAAATATTTTCTAATTTATTTATTTGTTCGTCAATTTCCCGGCCATAATCTATACGTGCTTTCTTGTTGTTAACTTCACCTTCGTATACCTCAACAATTTCTTCTAAAAGGTCTCTTGTCCCGATATTTTTGCTGCCTACAGTAGAGACCAAAGGCACCCCTAAAAGTTCGGAAAGTTTTGCATAATCCGTATCTTGGCCTTTTTTTTCGGCTATGTCATTCATATTCATAGCCAATATTAAAGGAACCTCTAATTCCATCAATTGAGTTGCAAGATAAAGATTTCTTTCCAAATTAGAAGAATCTACAATATTAATAATTACATCCGGATTTTCTTTAATAATAAAGTCTCTGGCCACAACTTCGTCTTCAGAATAAGCAGATAGGCTATAAGTTCCCGGTAGGTCGACTACTTTTATTTGATACCCGCGAAAATTCAGCCTGCCTTCTTTCTTCTCCACCGTAACCCCGGGGTAATTACCCACATGTTGACGCGCCCCGGTTAAATTATTAAAAATGGTCGATTTCCCGGAATTGGGATTTCCGGCAAGTGCTATGTTTATTGTTTTCTTCTCCATCTTCACTCCTCCTTAATTAATATTTTAAAAGCCAACCCATGGCCTAACCCCACCTTTACCCCTTTAATCAATACGGTAACAGGGCCAAATCCCGGATTATTCAATACCTTTAATTTTTCTCCCGGCACTAACCCCATATCAGAAAGGCGCTGTGCAGCGCCACGGCCTCCTTCAACAGAAAGAAATAACAGATCGATATTTTTCTTAGCCTGAGTTAACCGGATCATGTTTCTTCTACCTCCAGAGAAATTTGAGATGCCTCTTCTTTTCTTAAACTTAAATGATAGCCTTTCACCTTTGTATCAACAGGATCACCTAAGGGAGCAACCTTGACTACTTCCACTTCTACCCCTTTCATAACTCCCATATCCAGAAATTTTTTTCGAAGGTTTCCTTCTCCAAATATTTTTAAGATTTTACCTGTATCCCCCGGTTTTAATTCACTCAATTTTTTTTCCATACTGCCTCCCTTATAAATATAAAATTTTGTTAGATTAATCTAACTTATAAGTTAAAAATTTTTAGCTCTTCTTCCCTTTCGCCAAAGCGTCCTTTCTCATCCGGCAAACTACTCTTTTGCCGGTCTTTAAATAATGCTTGAAATTTTTCAGCCATTCCGGGCTCTTTTCGTACAAACCATTATTTATAAACTCAATAAATTTAGTTAAACGCACCGATGTCTTGCTGCTTATAACATGCTCCATTTTACAAGCATCTTCGGATGCGGTCTTTTCATCTATGTCTAAAACAGTCTTCAGAAATTCCAAAAGCATATTGTGTTTCTTTTCGATGCTTACTGCAGTCTTCTTCCCGGAAGAGGTAAGATCAACACAACCATACTTTTCATGGACAACAAACCCCTTTTCTAAAAGATTGCTCACAGCAGCATTTACCGTAGGTTTTTTCACATCTAAAGACTTACTAATATCACTAACCCGGACAATGCCATCACCCTTTCTTTTGAGTATTGCTATTGTCTCTAAATAATCTTCCATTGTTGAGCTTAATTTTTCTTTCACAAAATCACCTATTTATTTTAAAAATTAAAGTTAATCCCCAATTGTTAGATAACTCTAACATATCAAAACGGCCTTGTCAACCCTTTTTTTAAAATTTTTTTAAATTTTTTCATTTTCAGGGGTAAAAAGAGATAGCTCGGAGATAAAATCCCACTCTATCGCTTGTCTTTACAATATCTTGCATATCATCCCTGATAGAAAACGGGCAGGCTTTGGAATTTTCTTATTTTCTTAAAATCCGGAACTGTCCATTCTGTCCTCAGAACTTGAGACAATTAACGACGAACCTCATCGCCGGTTAACCAGACAGGATAAGTTATTCAAACTTCCGCTTAAAGCGACTGCCGGCCAAAAAAACACATAATACTAAAAACCCAAAAAGTATAGAAATA
>CAZBPF010000027.1:0-8686 GCA_964493745.1 uncultured Gammaproteobacteria bacterium | reverse complement strand
AATCTGTTAGGGAATTATATTTACTCCTGGAGTGTTCGGACTTTATAATTATGTTCGCTATAAAAAACCGAAGAATTTACTTCGGTATGCATATTACCCTGGAAATGGGAAACGCTGTCACGTAGATCCTCTATTAACCTATGGCACGATAACGAGGCTTACGCACATGCGGGACATAAAGGAATATAAACACCAAGAGTTCGAAGGCTTCTTACACCCATCCCCTAAAAGCAGAGACCTATGGGGCTATATCCTTAAAAAACTAAAACCTAAATCAGTGATAGATCCGTTTATTGGATCTGGCACCACCGCCGAGATGTGCGAGAAGTTGGGTATTAAATGGTTAGGATATGAGATTAAGGAAGAGTATTCAAAAGATATAAACAAAAGGCTTAAAAATGTAAAAGTAGAACCAAAACAAATAGAAATGGAGGCTTTTTTATGCCCTCCAAATGAAGAAAATCAAAAAACAATTTAAAACAACATAAAAAGAGGAAACCAAAAATGTCAAAAGTCATAACATTTAACTTAAATGAGGAAAACGTGAAAACGCTCGATGAATTTCAAAAGAAGTTCAATTTCAATCGCAGCGTTATCATTCGCAACGTTCTTAACTTTTTTGAAAAGAACCCTGCGGAGCTCCAAAAAATCCTAATTAACGAATTTAATTTACAGGAGGAGGAGCTAAAAAATGAGTAAAAATAAATTAATTGATGCCTTGATCGTAGAAAAAATATTAGCAAATATGAAACGTATTGAGGAGATTAACGAACGGTTAGAAGAGATTCAAAAAGAGGAGGATAAAAATGAAGTCCCGGGCGATAAATAATTTTGGTGATGCACGGGGAGGAGCTCCATTTTTAAACTCTTCGAATAATAATAAGGATTACAATCATTTAAATGTTTTTAATATAAAAAAAGATGTAATTCATGCGTTGGAAATATTACCGAGGACCGACAGAGATTTAAGGAGTTTAACTATCTTTTTAAATCCAAATTACAGATACGGCGCCGATTCGGATCTAAGAAATGTAATTAAAAATATACTGAAATCGTTCGTTAACACGAAGATACTACAAAAAGAAACAGCCAAAGTCGCCAATACCGAATATGAGGTGTACACACTTGAAGAAAACGTCGTTCTATTTTCAAATTGAGGATCCCCTCGCCGAGAAGTTCAAACGGATCGCGAAAAAACGGTACATGAAATACACAGAACTTTTTAGGCGTTGGATTGTCGAAGCTGAAGAACCTACCGAAGAATCATCAACCTATATTAACGGAGGGCGCTAAATGAAGTTTCAATGGGTAAAATGTAGTAATATCTACATCGCTACAGTTCATATAATCACGGATTTAACCGACGATTACGAGAAGATCGACCCTTACACATTCGGCATTAGATTCGATGATCTATATTATTGTTACAAAAATTCTGGGCTTTATATACGCTACAAATTATGTCAAGAATGTTTTAACATCGATTTCTATCCGCGCGAAAACATCCGCACCGTAGAGGTCTGCGGAGTTCAAGAAACCATAAAAAAGGAGGAGGCGCCGATCAATGTATAATGAACGCTTTGAAGGATTAAACATGATCCCCGCCTCAGAAGATCCTGAAAAACCCAAACAACCTATAGGGTCATGGGCGATTTGGCAATCTAAAAAATACCCCCAAGAACGTTTAAAAAATGCTAAAAAATTAGGCGTTATATGCGGTAAAATCAGCAATAATTTAGTAATGGTTGATTTAGATTTTAAGAAAGGCGAAAATACGAAAGAAAAGATGGAAGGTATTTTAAATGATTTAAAAGAAGAATTCGGCATGCTAATTAATACATATTTCGAACAAACCCCGCACGGAATACATTTGTATTTTTTTATAAAAGACAAAAACTATCACATAAAAACTACGGAGAATAAAAACGCGGGATATCGAAAAAACAAAGAGAATTACACGTTCCGACCCATAAATAAAACCAAATACCACAAAATATTGGACGGTGTGGATATACGCGGGGAAGGAGGTTTCAGTGTAATTGCACCCACACAATACGGGAGAGCGAAGTATAAAATAGCAAACGATAAACCAATTAAGGAAATCACCGTTGAAGAATATGAAAATCTTTTAGCTTTTTTGTTAGATGTCGAAGAAAGCAAAATCCCCCAATATCAGTTGGACTTTCTAAACGGTAAAAATGAACTACACGCGTACGCAGCCAAACACGGCGTCGAGGAGTTAGTTTTAATAAAATCTTTACTTCTTGATTGTTATTACTTCTTAGGAGTCAAACCAGAGGAGCTTTATGAAGGGTTAGAAGCGAACCAACCCAACTTTAATCGCGAAATCACCGAAGAGCAGTTGCAATACCCTTACCATAACATCACGAATGGGTATTACACAAACAAAAAAGGCGAGAAAGTAGAGCTAAAACCGTTAAGTAAAGAAAAGCGAAGGGAATATTATCCCGGATATTTTAAAAAATCTTTTGATTTTGATTTGGAAGAACCTACCGAAGAAGAAATTGAAGATTTAAACATAAAAGAAATTACAGATTTAATCGCAAACGAACTTTTACACGAATTTCACATAATCACCCTCAACGATACCAGGCAAATTTTACTCCAAGACAATATCGCTTACACCCATAAAACTGACAAGCTTATACAACGCTTAAAACACAAAATAGACGAGATCCCAAAAGGCAGCTATAAGACCATCAAATCAAATGTAATTGAATTAATAAAAGACGAAACTTTGATAGATCGTGAGGATTTATGTTACGCCAGGTACTTAATACCATTTGAAAATGGGATCTACAACACAAAGACACAAACATTCAAACTAAAAGACACAATTACCGATAAAACAGAACCCTATTTCTTTTACGAGATCCCGCACCCGTATTTAAAAGGTAATTACGACTGTCCTAAATTTAAAAGCGCTTTAGATAACTGGCTCGGTAAGGATAACAAAGTAAAAAACAAAGATGTATTCGAAATGATAGGGTTATGCCTTACCATGAACACCGAATTTAAACACTTCTTTGTTAATTACGCAGAACCGCACCACGGTAAAAGCCAATTCACTAACATTTTAACCGCATTAATCGGCCGTAATAACATGTCCGCAATATCAATACAACGCCTTAATAAACGCTTCGGTACCATGAATTTACCGTTTAAAATACTTAATTTACACCCCGACCTACCAAACGAAAAACTATACGACGTTGGTATCATCAAGGCTTGTACGGGCGATGATGAGTTAATCCCCAGCGAAATTAAAGGAGGCAAACAATTTCACTTCAAAAATACCGCAAAATTCTGGTTTAACGCCAACGAAATACCTGAAATGGAAAACGTTCAAGACCAAGCATTCTTCGAACGTGCCATTCTCATTTACTTTGCCACTTCATTTACCATGCAAAAAGGAAACAGGATCAATAACTTCTCACACACCATCACAAAAGACAACCGCGAAATGCAAGGGATCATCCACGAATCAATCAAAGGCTACATACGACTCCTCGAACGCGGAGAGTTCCGAAATGAAATACTCGAAAACACCGCACACATCTGGCAATACCAATCATCACCCCTATACCGCTTCATGCTCGATACCCTCAAATGCACACATAACCCCAACGACTTCATTGACTCCGACATCGTCCTTAAAGCATATAATAATTCACTCATCTCAATAGGCGAAAACGGCATCACAAAAAACCACCTCACACGCGAACTCCAAAAATATAACATCCCGCACAACCAACGCAAAATAAACGGCAAAAATACCTGGTGCTACGTAGGCATCACATTCAAAAACCCCGACGCTATAGACGCCAACGTCCTCAAAACCAAAAAAAACGACATCTCCAATATCCTCGACTCCATCACATGTAAATAATAATTTAATTTACTTTTTTTACTTTTTTTACTTTTAAATGGTTTGAAACCTTTATTCATTTCATTTACTTATTTCTTTTGCACAAATATATCTAATACACGAAAAACACATGTAAATAATACTTTCATTTACTTTTTTATTACCTTTTCATCACCCCTTTATAAAGCACCACCAAACCGTAACGGAAGTATTAACTTTTCTCCCATACCTTTTATATATTTCAACAAATTATTTTTCCAAAAAACCCCTAAAAACTTTTTGAAATGTTGTTACTCCCGTTACGTTTTCAACGGGGTCAGAAAATTGTTAAGTTTGTTAAGTAAATGTATTTAACAACTTTTAATTTACATATTGAAAAGGGCGAAAATGAAGAAAAGAAGGCAGGAGTGGAGGAAATACGGATTTGGTATTGGGAGTGTAAACGGGGTTTTGGGCATGTGTAATGGGGTGTAATGGGTATCACGACTTTTTCGAAGGTGGTTGTTAAGTTTGTTAAAGTTGTTAAGTTAACTTACTTAACAATTCTTATCAATAATTGATAAAATAACTAGTTAATTTGAATATTAATCTAGACTAGATAAAATTATTATTTATTTCATTTATAAAGGTTCATGAACCTTTTCATGGTTTTGGCTGGTAAAAGGAGGCTTTTATGAATGAAAATATGGTAAAAATTTACTAGAAAATTTAGGTAAAAAAAATTTTTTTATATTCATTAAAACACCGTCCGTTTTTTTGAATGTTGTGAAGTAAACTTATCCGAGCCTAAGACTAAGTCGGTTTCCGGTTCGAATGATAATACTTCTTGTTTATCATGGTCGTAGTTTTGCCATACTTCGAGTAAATCGTCCAGGTTATCGGTGGGTCCGACTTGGAGTTTTTGGATTTCGAAGTCTCCAAGGGCGAGTGCGTCTATAGCGTCGAACCTGGCGCAGTAGGGGAAGGTTTGAATTTCTTTGAGGAGTTCGGATTGTTTAAGGTTTGAAACGAAGGAAATGGAACCGTTGTTAATTGGTGCGTAGAGTCGGTCTTGGATACGTCGTTGTTTGTTATCGGTGCTGTGTACGGGTGTGATTAGGGCGGTATCAGCGATGCGGTTTGGTACGGTCTTACCGTGTGTTTGAAAGGATTTACGGGTTTTGATCATGGAGATGAAGTCGTCGCCGCCTCCTTGGGTTTCGATTACCAGGTGGCATGAGATATGCGCATATTTTTTTTTTACATCTATCAAGGTGTTATTTACTAAGACGAGTAAATCTTCGAGGTTGATATGGTCGGTGTGGTCGTGTGTGATGATCCGTACGCCCGTGTTTTTATCGCGTAATCCCATGATAACGCCCGTATAATCGGAGCTTTTTTTGGTGGTGGTGGCCCTGTCGATGTAGATATAGAAGATGTCATAATGGCGTACGTAGGGAGTTTTAGGTTCGAATATGTAGGTGATATTTTTGAAGATGGTTGATTGGATGGGGTGCGGGTCTTGCATCATCTCGGCGTACCAGGCGAATAGGTTCTTTTCTTTCTTTTTGGTGAGTTCTTTTTGGGTGTGGATCTGCGGAGCTAACAATGATTCTTGTTTACATGTTTCGCAATAGACGTGTAAGCCACGTTCGTTTACGTTTGGTGTTTCACATTTACAGCGTTTGTATGGGGTTTTTACATCGACGACCATGGTGTCTTCGTGTAGGTCTAAGATGTAATCGAGTAAATCACCTTCGAACTTACGGGTGTTTACCAAAACGAGCTTATTCATGCCGATGTAGGATAAGGTGTAGTCCCAATAGTCTTTTGCTTCTTCTTGTTTGGCTTGGTAGGTTTCCCATTTTTTATCCACGAAATCGTCTATTACGATATTCCATCCGTGGTATCCGAGGATATCTTTACTCATGAACCGATGTTCTTCGAATTTAGCGCCGTTGTTAAGAGTAAAGCTGCGGTAAGTGTCTTGTTTGTCGTTTTTAATGGCGTTTTTACTGTCTAAAAGGTCGTTGCGCCATGCCCATTGGAATATATTGCGGGATACGGCGAAGCGTATTTTGGTAAGGGAGAGGTAAAGAAAGTTCTCGGCGTAATATTTCATTCGGTATTGAATGTACCATTCCACGAGCCACGTTTTACCGTGTTCTCGGGGCCATAAGAGGCAGACTTCGTCGTTGTCTTCGATGATTTTATATCCTTCGAGTTCGTAGTCTAAGATGCCGATGAATTCTTTGGTTTTACGGTGTACAGGCGGCGGGAATGCTTCGGTGTTAACGAATTCTTGGAAGGAAGGTATTTCGGAGGGGTCGATCTTGAATTGTTTTATGTTCGTTTCTTCGTTTTTTTCTTTTTTATTAAGTCCTCGGAAGGTGCCTTCGGTGGGGTCGAATTTATTTGAAATGTTTTCTAAAGCTTCCTCGCGTTCACGGTTAATGCGTCGGTTGTATTCTTTCAAGGAATTGTAATTGGCGTTTGGGAAATGTTCTTGTAATTCTGCGACCGAACAGTCGAATTTAATAGTTTTGAAATCCCTTACCTTTTCGAATAAGGTTTTTTCTTTTGTAGCCATTTGAATTACATATAGAGGGTCGGATATAAATGAATTTTGGTTAATCTATAATTTTGTTGGTAAAAGTATATATTTTTGTTATATTTTAGCTATATTTAGGGATATGTTTAAATATCTGGACGGGATATTTTAACGTAAGAAGTTAATTAATACATTTAACCTAAAATTTAAACTAAAAAAAGTGAAAAAAATGGCAAAAAAAAATATTGACAGACTTTTGGATGAGTTCGATACCAAAATGAGAGCCAAATACGATTTTAAGGAAAAAAAAGAGGACCCTAAGACCGACGAGGAGGATTCGTTTACCTGGACCGAGGATATGGAAAGCAAATCCCAAACGTTGGATGAAAAATATCGGTTAAAAGTAAGCGACCTCGAAGATCCTATATTTCGCGAGGACTTTGTAGATGAAGTAAAGCGAGAAAGCGAAATGCATGATTTTGTAGAGGACTTATACGCGATTGAACCTTATATAAACCGAGTTTCAATGAATTTAGACATGTGGTATTACGAGAAAGAACATAACAATTTGGAATCTCATCTTGACACTATAGAACGCTTCGATATGATTGACTTTTCAAACCCTTACGACATAGAAGCGCAGATTAAGGCACACGAACAAATAGACGACCTTTTAACTAAGGCGATTAAATTAGATCCGCAACAATATACATTAAAAGACAATTATACCCAATGGCGTATAAAAACAAAAGCGAACCATAAGCGTTTGAAACGTTTACAGCAAGAGCATACGACAAAGGATTTTATCTTTGGAGATATTAACGGTAAGAGTGATTTTAAGAAATCGGGCACTTCATTTGTCGATAAAATAAGGGATAAATGGAGCTTTTTGTTATAGGGTGATTTCATGCGGGGTGAAATTTTAGATATTTTAACCGAAGTGAAAAAACCAATAAATAGAGCGACGTTACTCAAGCTTTTAGAGGTGAAAGGCGTTGATACCACGTATAACTCTTTAAATGTGACGTTAACGGGCCTCAAAAACGAACATAAAATTACATATTTGGAAGATGGGTTGATTAAACCTGTAGACCCGATCGAATCGCAACGTGAAACCATTGAAAAAATGCTTGAAGGGAAATCCGAAGAGGAGGTCCGTGAAGCGTTGATCTATTATATCGCGTTGGTAAACCTTTTAGAAAAACTAAAAACGAATAAACGTAAAATAAAGAAATTTTTGCATTATCATCAACAATTTAAAAATAATATAGAGAGTGAAAAGTAAAATGGGATTAGAGAAAATAGTTATAAAATCTTCTAAGAAGGTTTTAACACCTAAGAATCCGAACGATTATTACAAGGCAGGGTTGGAGGAAATAAAAAACCCAAAATACTTTTGTAATAGCTGCGGGGAGCCTGTTTACAACGAACTTACGTTGGGTATCCTAAGGGACCAAAATAGGATAAAAGGCGGGTATCCTTTACCAAAAAGGGGGTATTATGTGTGTAATAACCGCGGTTGCGGGTTATACCAGCAGCAATTCGCTGCGCTGATGTTTGAAAACCAGCTAAAAATCGATAAAATTCTTAGGATCTTAGAAAAACTAAACGAAGAGGAATAATTAGAAAATGTTTAAAAATTGGCCGAGAAAGCATACAAATAAGGACATGAAAGATATACCCACGGACGTGTTGGAGTATTATTCCAAAAAACTAAAAAATGCGTTAACCCATCTTGAAAATGATACCGCAAAAGATGTAAACGATTTTGAAAACGTAAAAGAAGACTTAACGTTGGATATGCTTACCAACAATATTGACGTACTCGAAGCGCTATACGGCGAGGGCGAGCTCCTAAAGATCGATGAAAATTATTATTTTAGGACCAAGGTCGGTGACGTGTTTAGGTTTGGCGGATTTAAGCCACCAGAAAAACGAGAAGAGGTTGATATGAGTGAATATTTCTACTGATTTAGAGGTTGAAAGTGAACTTGCTTTTCAATTACAGATACTCGAACAGAAAGAAAGGTTAGTTGAGGATATTGTTGAGTATATTAAGGTACGTGTAATCCGGGAGGATATTAAAGAAGACTTTCTTAAGCCAATTAAAGAAAAGAAGGATTTAGTAAAAGACGATTTACTTTTACTTACAACATTAAACGATCAAGACCACCTCGGTGATTTTTTTGATTAGAAGGCCCAGGGGAGCCTCTTTTTTAATCCCTTTTTTACCATAAATTAAATTACAATTACAACGAAGGAGTAAA
>CAZBPF010000026.1:0-8708 GCA_964493745.1 uncultured Gammaproteobacteria bacterium | reverse complement strand
CAACGTAATTTCGGTCTTAAAAAAGCTAAAAATGAATGGGTGCTCTTTGTTGACGCGGACGAAACTGTCTCCCCTTCTCTATCACAAGAGATTGTGCGACGTCTGAAAGAAACCAGTTGTAACGGATTTTTAATTCCACGTCAGGAAGTTTTTATTAATAAAAAAATGCACTGTGCTGATAAGCCAATCCAAAATTGGTCATTTGGCCATAATAAACTTTTACGCCTAGGAAAGAAATCAAAAGGAACCTGGAAAGGCAAAGTACATGAAGTTTGGGAAATTAACGGCAAAGTGGGCGTTCTTAAAACAAAATTAATTCATCATTCGTATCCAAGCATCACCGCCGGGTTAAAAAAAGTTAATAAATATTCAACATTAAGAGCAAAAGAACTGCATGACCAAAAAATCAACACCAATTTAGCTAAAATCTTAATTTATCCGGTTGGTAAATTTCTAAAGGATTTTTTCTGGCAGGGAGGTTATAAAGATAAAACTGCCGGGTTTATTTATTGTCTTTTATTCGCCTTTCAGTCCTTTTTAACCCAAGCAAAGTTATGGCAGATAAGTAACCGTTAATTTTTTTTCTTCTAGGTTACCGGCAGAGTCTTCAGCGGTTACGTTTATTTCATTTTCACCTTCCTGTAAAACCAAATTATATGTAAATTTCCCTTCAAGATTAACAATTACTACATGTTCATTTATTTCAACACGGGCATTAGGTTCCGTGTTTCCTTCTATTTCTATTGTTTGTTCTTCAACCGCTATTCCGTCTTCCGGTTTAACTATTTCTAGAGGAGGCGGATCGGTTTCATAAATTATTTTAAACTCCTCAGTTTGTGCACTCTCATTTTCGCTGTCATCAACCGCCCAGGCAAATATTGTATTTTCCCCTTTTTCCAAGGTAACTTTCTCCAATTCAAAAGTGCCTTCTTCATTAACAACGCTCTCTATTAACTCTTCATTAACGTTTATTTTAACTACGGCTTCCGGTTCAGTAACTCCTTTTATTTCCAACTGAGCACTATTGGTTGCTTCAGGCATATATGATAAGCGGGGAACAGGAGGGGGTATTATATCTTGTTTTACAGTTGATTGACTTTCAGATTTAACATTTCCTAAAAATTCAACAAGGTTTATAAAGAGGGGAATTCCCCAAACTACTAATACTGTTCCAAGTATTAAGGTTAAAATCCCAAAAATTATTGCCCGTCGGCGGACTTTATCTTCTTCAGTCAAAGGTTTTTTCCTTTGGTGAAATGTTTTCGCTTTAGTCATAAATGAGTCGGGTTTCCCAACTCGAAGTTATTGTATCAAAATCAAATTAGATATACAACCTACCTTAGTCCTTTAAAAAGCGTTATAATTATTTAATGCACAGACAAAATAACAAAAAACTACTTCTTATAACAAAAATAACTATCTTGGTTTTGGGAACTGCAAGCTTATTATTTTTATTTATAGATGGAACACAACGGATGTTCTTTTTCCAAGATGATATCATTTCATTAGGCGCAGTAGTTAAAAACTGGCCGAAAGTTATCTTTACCCCTAATAATGAGCATTTGAATATTTTGTATTGGCCCTTGTTATATTTAGAGTGGAAATTATTTAGAATTAACTACTCTGGGTATCTGATTGTCTCATTTTTACTCCACATACTAGTTTTAATATTTATCTTCCTAATCGTTAAACGAATAAGTAAAAGTAAATGGTTAAGCTGGCTTGCCGCAGGATCAGTAATTGTCAATAGAAATTGGAATGAAATAATTTGGTGGACAACTGGACAAATGATCATATTGTCTGTTTTGACCATACTTTTCAGTTTTTGGTGGTTGTTAAGATTAGAAAAAAAGAAGAAGATAAAGTGGACTGACCAGCTAGTTTTAATTATTAGTGCAATTCTGCCAGGTTTATCTTGGGGAGTCGGTTTAGCTTGGGCACCGCTTTTATTTCTAGGAATGAGTTGGAAACTAAAAAAAAATAAGCTAAAAATTAAATGGCCTGAAATACTTTTTTCAGTAATCTTGATATTAATACCGTATAAGATTTGGGTTGGAAATAATATTGATGTTAACTTTAAAATTTATACCTGGCTAAAAAACCCTCTGAGAATTGCCTTCTTTGTTCTTGTTGGTCTAGGCAACAACGTAGTTGGTAGATGGTTAATGCCTATCGAAACAATTAAAGGACGGATTATCATCCTATTCCTTTTTTCAGTAGTTTTAATAAAAAGTAAATTTTGGAAAAAAATAAACCTTAAAAGAGAAGTATTGTTTAGTTTTTTTGCAGCTATCTGGTTTTACTTTATTTTTGCAATTCCAAGATGGCAATTCGGTATTGGCCAGGCAATGGCCGAACGATATTCATATTTGCCTTTAATATTTTTAGTTATCGGAATTTTTGGCTGTATTCAGGTTAATAAGTTAAAAAGAATTGAGAAAATTAGTTTAACATTATTTGTATTTCTGACTATTCTTTTAGGAGTTATTGGGTTTCAAATAAAATCAAAGGAATGGGTTACCAGACCCCAAAAAACCCGGTTCTTTTTTAATAAACTTGATACCATAAAAAAAGGAAACTGTATTCAAAATACATTTTTACCTGATTATATTGTCAAAGTTGATCAGTGGAAAATAGACCACGTTTGGCCTATATTAAACAAGGATTTTAATCCTTTAAGCGAAAATAAAAACTGCCGAAGGATTACTAACTAGGAGCCTGCGGTCGGAATCGAACCGACGGCCTACGGTTTACGACACCGTTGCTCTTCCAAACTGAGCTACGCAGGCATATAAAATGATGAGCGGGAGACCAGATTCGAACTGGCGGCCTTTTGCTTGGGAAGCAAATGCTCTAACCAACTGAGCTACTCCCGCAATTACTAGACGCTAACTTTAAACGTACGGACAGGCTTTTGTTAAGGATATTAACCAACTGTCAGCCAAAGGCTGATGGGCCTTTGGCCCAAGCTACTCCCGCAATTACTAGATGCTAACTTTAAACGTACGAACAGGTTTTTATTAAGGATATTAACCAACTGTCAGCCAGAGGCTGATGGGCCTTTGGCCCAAGCTACTCCCGCATCATTAATATACACTAAAATTGCGTTTAAATAAACTGTCTTAGTCCCGAGGAATTTCAAGCACCATGCCCGGCTCAATTATGTTTGGATTGCTGACTTGATCGCGATTTGCTGACCAAATTTTTGGCCATTCAAACATATCTCCATACGCTCTAAGGGCAATTTTACTTAATGAATCTCCCTCTACTACCGTATAAGTATCGTTTTCAATTTGAACTTCTTCAGCAATACCTGTTTCCGGTAATTCTGTGACGGTAATGGTTCTGCTCTCAACTTCGGGAATTGCTAATTCCTGTCCCGTCTCCAAAAGGTCTGGGTTGGACAAGTTATTAGCTTCTGCGATATCAATCCAATTGTAACCTGACAAATAATATCTTTCAGCTATTTGCCAAAGACTTTCACCCTCGCTGACAGTATGTGTTTCAGGAATTTGTACTTCCTCTACAGTTTCCTCTTTTTCCTGAGTCTGCTCTTGTTCTTGTTCTTCTTTTTCTGTTTTAAGCGGTAAACCGTTTGCTTGGAAATATCGATAGGCCAAACCGCCGATTGCTAAAACAACCAAAACACCCATAATCATGCTGATTATTTGCTCGGATTTTTTTACTTTTTTTAATAGTTGCTGTTGTTCGCTTTTTACTTTAACCAAATTTATTCACCTCCTATCTAGGGCAGTTTTGGGCAGTTGGGCAGAAGGCGGAACGTTAAACGTCCCTTGCGGGGCTGACGGGACTCGAACCCGCAGCTTGTTCCTCGACAGGGAACTACTCTAACCAATTGAGTTACAGCCCCTTTTTACTTGTTTAATTTTATCAGGAGGTATTTATCTTTGCAATAACAAAAATTTATAAGTTGCTTTTATACTAAGTTTTGATTATTGTACTATAGTTTCAGAATTTATATGTAATTGAACAATTTAGTTTAACTAGTATAAATTAATTAAACATTTGCTTTTATAGTTAAATCAATTTATTATTTAACAGTTATGAAGGGAGGTGATATATAAATATGGTTCTTATAATTATTGCGATTTTGGTTATAGCTGGAGTTTATGTAATTGCTACCTATAATCAACTTCAAACTTTAAAAACTAGAATAAAGGCAGCGATACAAGAAATTGGAAATCAACTTAAAAGACAAGCTAATTTAATTCCAAATTTGAATGAATCAGCAAAAGGTTACCTGGAACATGAAAAGGATGTGTTTGCTAAGTTGACTGAAGCGAGAAAAGCAGTAAATAAAGCTGTTGAATCAGGAGATACTCAGGAAATGCTTGACGCCCAGGACAAAGTTCAAGGTGTTTTGGGATCTTTAAAAGTAATTGTAGAAAGCAACCCGGAACTAAAAGGGGCCGAAGTTGTTAATAACTTAATGGGAGAGTTAAGAGACACTGCTGATAAAGTAATGTATTCACGAAGAACTTTAATTGATTTGGTTGCTGATTATAACCGAATGCTGGTCACTATTCCAAGTAATATTATTGGTACACTTTTTGGATTTAAGCCGGAAAAGGGTTTACAAGTAGAAGAAAGCGGAGAACATTTAGAGGTCAGCCAAGAAGAAACAAAATCACCAAAAGTAGATTTATAGTATAATTTAGTTATGCTTAATGTCTATGAAAGAGTTGATCAGAATAAACGCCGATCTGCATTGATTATGATTAGTTTTGTCATTTTTGTGGTTGGGTTTGTTTATTTTATTGGACAAGTTTTTGGTTCTGGTCAAGAAATTATTATTGGGGCAGTAATTTTTTCTATTCTTTCTTCTATTGGAAGTTATTTTTATGGTGATAAACTAGTTATCAAACTTACCGGTGCCCAACCGGTAAATAAAGATCGTTTTTTTAATTATTACACAGCAGTTGAAAATTTAAGTATTGCCGCTCAAATTCCTATGCCTGATCTTTATGTTATAGAATCTTCGGCGATGAATGCCTTTGCTACCGGCAGGGATCCAAAACACGCAGTAATTTGTGTAACCACCGGTCTGCTGAATAATCTTAACCGGACAGAATTAGAAGGAGTTGTTGCTCATGAAATTTCACATATTATAAATTATGACATCCGTTTGATGATGATTGTTGCTGTTTTAGTGGGAACAGTAACTATTGTCAGCGAATGGCTGATCCGCTTAGGCCGCCTCGGATCGTCAAGAGATAAGAAAAATTCAAATCCTATTGGATTAGCCGGAGGGTTGATTGCCTTAATTATTTCCCCAATTGCCGCTAAATTAATCCAATTATCTCTTTCCAGGAAGAGAGAATATCTTGCTGATTCCACCGCTGTTAAATTAACCCGCCAGCCGTCAGGTTTAATTAATGCCTTAAAAAAATTAGGCCAAAGCCGAATACCAATGAAAACCGCCCACCAGGCAACTGCCCACATGTTTATAACCAACCCTTTCAAAGACGCCGGCGGATTAAAAAAAATATTTTCTTTGTTTTCTACCCACCCGCCAATAGAAGAGCGAATTAAAAATTTACAAAAAATGTCGTGAACATTTACTGGAAAATCTTTTTATCAATTTTCGGCCTATTTAACTTGTTTATTTTTATCAAGGGTTTTTACCAATGCAAAATTAAAGCCAATACTTATGGAATTACTTGGGCCTTGTTTCCCATCGGTATCTTTGTCTGGGGAGACGCGGTTATATTTGGTTTATTTTGGTTTGGTGTAAGTTTGGCAAGTTTAGTTTTAGCCGACTGGTTGCTTTTTCTTTTAATTTTTTCGGCTTTTTGGCTAGTTAGAAGTTTAGGTGAAACCATTTATTGGTTCAATCAGCAATTCAGTAGTATCAATCGTTACCCGCCGGAGCAATTAATTGGCCACAAGATTTTCCGGGGTAAAGTGATTGAAGAATATGACGCTATCTGGTTTATTAATCAAATAGGGATGCAATGCATTACTGTTATTACCATTATTACCACTATTTATTTAACTCACTTATGGCTAATTAGTTTAAATTGACCGAGGTTCAGGTATTAATTTAACATACCAGGTTAATTTGGCGGAGGGTATAAGGGGAGTGCCAGATATTTGGCACTTGACAAGAGCGGGTGCTTGTTTTATATTTAAACCATTATGGCGCTTAACCCGGAAAAATTAACATACAACTCTAGACAAGCACTGGCAAAGGCACAAGAATTAGCCGAAGAAAAACGCCATCCACAGGTAATGCCGCTTCATTTACTCTTGGCCTTGGTAGTTGATTTGGAAGGAGTTGTTGTTGAAATTATTAAAAAATTAGGCGTTCAAATAGAAGAGCTAGTTAAGTTAACTGAAGAAGAATTACAGCAAGCTCCTACCGCCGGAGGCGAACTGGAGCAAGTATATTTGTCCCGTGAATTAAGTAAAGTATTAAGTCAAGCTAAAAAAGAGGCCGACCAGCTTAATGACGAATTTGTCTCCCGTGAACATTTATTTTTAGCCCTTATTGAAACCGGCTTCAAAACAAAAAATATATTAGAGGGTCTGGGAATAGAAATTAACAAGGTTAAACAAGCTTTGGAAAAGGTTAGAGGAAGCCAGAGGGTAACTGATAAGTCACCTGAGGCAAGTTATAATGTAATTGATAAATACACCTTAAATTTAACTAAACTAGCTGAAAAAGGCGATTTAGATCCGGTTATCGGTCGAGACCAAGAAATCCGGCGCGTTATGCAAATTTTATCCCGGAGAAAAAAGAACAACCCGGTATTGATCGGTGACCCCGGTGTTGGAAAAACGGCAATTGTCGAGGGACTGGCTCAACGAATTATTGAGGGTGATGTGCCGGAAAGTCTTAAAGAAAAACGACTTTTATCACTGGATTTAGCTTCAATGTTGGCCGGAAGCAAATTCAGGGGAGAGTTTGAAAAAAGATTAAAAGCGGTTTTAAAAGAAGTTGAATCAAACCCGGAAAAATACATTTTGTTTATTGACGAACTTCACACTTTAGTTGGAGCCGGATCAGCGGAAGGAGCGGTGGATGCCGCCAATATGCTTAAGCCGGCACTAGCCAGAGGAACGCTTCACGCTATCGGAGCAACAACCGTTTCAGAGTACCGAAAACACATTGAAAAAGATGCCGCTTTGGAAAGAAGGTTTCAGCCGATTATGATAAGGGAGCCGTCGGTTGAAGATACAATTGCTATTCTACGGGGCTTAAAAGAAAAATATGAAATACATCATGGAATAAGAATTAAGGATGAGGCAATTATTGCCGCCGCCAAACTTTCTGACCGCTACATCAGAGATAGATTTTTACCGGACAAAGCAATTGATTTGATTGATGAGGCAACTTCAGGACTAAAAATTGAAGCCGAATCAATGCCGGCAGAACTGGATAGATTACAAAGAAGCATCCGCCAAAAGGAAATAGAATTAGAGGCCTTGAAAAAGGAAAACACAGAGACCGCAAAAGAAAAACGTAAAGAATTAAAGAAAGAGATAGCAGAAAAAAAGGAAACTCTGCGGGATGAAAAATCGGCTTGGGAAAGACAAAAGGAGATTGTGACAACCATTCGTGATAAAAAAGAACAACTCGATGATTTACAAGAAGAGCTTAAAAAGACCGAAAGAGAAATTGATTTAAATAAAGCAGCTGAAATTAAATACGGCAAGATTCCGGAAGTTAAAAAAGAATTGAAAAAATGGCGTCAAAAATGGGATGAAATTAAAGACCAAAACCGACTTTTGAAAGAAGAAGTCACTGAGGAAGATATTGCCCAAGTTATCTCAAGATGGACCAACATTCCGGTATCTAAGCTGGTTGAGTCCGAAAAAGAAAAACTGGCTGAGCTGGAAAATAAACTTCATGAAAGAGTTGTTAATCAAAATGATGCCGTAACCGGTGTTGCCAACGCTATCCGACGGGCTAGGGCGGGTATAAAAGAAGAAAATAAACCGATTGGTTCATTTCTGTTTGTCGGACCAACCGGAGTCGGCAAAACCGAACTGGCAAAAGCATTGGCAGAAGTAATGTTTGATGATGAAGACGCAATGATTAGAATTGACATGAGTGAATATATGGAACGACATTCCGTCGCCCGTTTAATCGGCTCACCACCGGGATACGTTGGCTATGAAGAAGGGGGACAATTAACTGAAGCGGTTCGCCGCCGGCCGTACACGGTTATTCTTTTAGACGAAGTTGAAAAGGCCCACGATGAAGTTTTTAATCTGCTTTTGCAAGTTCTTGATGACGGTCGGCTGACAGACGGGAAAGGCCGGACAGTTGATTTTAAAAACACGGTAATTATAATGACGTCTAATATCGCCAGCGACATTATCATGGAATACACTGAAGAAAATAAAGATGTCCAGGAAATGGAGGATAAAGTAACCGAAAGGATCCGGCAATCATTCCGCCCGGAATTTATTAACCGGCTCGACCAAATTATTTTATTTGAGTCATTAACCGAAGAAATGCTGGCTGAAATTGTTGATAAACAAATTGAAAAAGTTGAACTGCGGCTGTCTGAAAAAGAAATAGATATCGAAGTAACCAAAGAAGCAAAGAAAAAACTGGCTGAGCAGGGGTACAGCCGAACTTTCGGCGCCCGGCCATTGGAGCGGGTGATTCAAAACCAAATTTTAGATCCTCTGGCAATGAAAATTATCAAAGGCGAAGTTGGTGAAGGCGACAAAGT
>CAZBPF010000025.1:0-9328 GCA_964493745.1 uncultured Gammaproteobacteria bacterium | reverse complement strand
CTCAGGTTCGAGTCCTGAACGGCCCACCAGATTTAACCCGCAATTTTTATAACTAGCCAAACTTTTTTCCCGAAGCTCGCTTTAACTCCTCAGTAGCTATTCTTTGGGCATAATAACGCTGGACACGTAGTTCTAGTTCTTGACGACTTAAGAGGGCGTTAACCAAAATACTCTGCTCATATTCACTTTCAACACCCCAACCTGCAAGCTCTGATTTTAATTTCTTCTCTAACTTTGGATAAGTATTACTCCCCTCATCATACTTAGCACAACTAACTAATCTTCCAATTTCAGAATCATCTAATCCTAATAAACGCAAAGTCCGAACTAGTCCAAAAGCTTTATGAACAATTAAAAATTGTGCTCTTGAACAGTCCTTAACATAGTTCCTTGAGATAAACTCAACTATTCCGTGCCTATTGTCTAATTTTTCGCTAACACTAGCCGGATTACTTGCCGCCGCTTCATAGGCATGAACTTCAGAAAGAATGGTGTCATTACCTAATCCCAACTCTTTTAAAAATCTTCCCTCGAGAAGTGTTATGGCTGTAGAATACCCAAGAGCACTCCACATACCCAAATTGGCCCTGATAACCGGATAACCAACTATCCTCACTATTTCAGGGGCTAAAATCATTGTTCTCTGTGCCCGAGTAAACTGCCTATCGTGAGTTAGTTCATGGTCAAGTGTTGATATCACATCAGATAAAAATCCTTGGTCAACTAAGTCCAACCACATATTCTTAAGCTCAGGTGGTTTATTACCTATAATAGCCACATCAAAAACCGGCAAATATTCCCCAGTTACACCTTCTCTAAGCACTAATTTTCGCAGGAGTGAATCCGGAGCAAGAAAACTTACCCAAGCACCATAACGCCCATTTTCTAAATTTGAAAGACAATCAGCGGAAATACCAATATCTTTCAATTCGTCTAAATAACCTGTCTCTTCGCCCAGTCTCAAAATCATCCCCTCAAATTCAGGTTTCAGATCTTCCTTAGGAATACGACCTAAATACAGCTCCGCCACTCCTCTCGGAAGTCCCGTACGTTTTCTAAGCAAATCAAATTTTCCTTCAATTTCCTGTCCATAATTAATCAATTGCTTAATCTTAGGATTATCCGGGTTCAATTCTCTTAAGTAAGAAAAGGTCATTTCTGTTTCCCACTGCAAATAAGATTGGTCCCCCTCTTCTTTCCAGCCCATTCCAAAAGAAGATGCCCTCTCTAAAAGCTGGCTGCTTGCTCCCCAGTGAGTAATCGGTACCTCTGCCATAAAAATATTTTAGCACAGCAAGACACCTCTGTCTTCAAAAAAATGGACGGCAACTTTTCGGTTAGATTTTGCTTCAGTAATTGAACCAAAAAAACAAACTTAACAACAGTCAGATTATTTTTTTACCTTATTCTTCGACCAAAGCTTAATCAATTCTATTAAAATTAAGTCTAATAAACCAAATATAATAACTACAACCAATAAACGCGGAGGTAATGGCACTGTATTAAAAATTTTGCCTAGAAAGGGAAGATAAGCTACCAACAGCATAAAGAAAAAACCAATCAGCACTGAAAAATTAAGTATATTGTTTGAAAAAGGATTAAACTCCCATATATTTTTTGACAAACTGCGGGTAGCAAATACAAAAAGAAGCGAATCAAAGGCCAAAGACAAAAAGATAATTGTCCGGACTATTTTTATTGAATATCCCAAGTTAAGAAAATATAAAAATAAACCGATGAGCAAAATGTCACTTATCACACTGACAATAAAAATAATTCTCTTTACTTCCCTATCTAAAAGACGGCTACCCTTATCTCTTGGTTTTTGTTTCATCACATCACCCACTCCTTCCTCGTAAGCCAATGCTAAGGCCGGCAAACTATCCTGAAACAAGTTTACCCACAATATCTGGGCCGGAAGAACCGGTAAGGGCAGTTTAACCGCAAAGCTAAAACCAATGAGCATTAACTCGGTAAAACTTCCGGAAAGCAAATAAACAATAACTTTTCTAATATTTTCGAAAATAATTCTTCCTTGTTCAACCGCGGTAACTATTGTTGAAAAATTTGAGTCCATTAAAACCATGTCAGCGGTTTGTTTTGCAACGTCGGTTGCCTCACCAACTACAATTCCAATATCGGCTTTTTTTAAAGCTAAAGCATCATTAACCCCGTCGCCCATCATCGCTACCGTCTTTCCATTTTTCTGTAGGGCAGTAACAATTTTAATTTTTTGCTCCGGTGATACTCGGTAAAAAAGTTTAATTTCCTCAACCTTACCGGCTAAGGCAGAGGCGGTAATTTTTTCCAAACTTTTTCCGTTCATCAGTTCCGAGGGCTTTAACGGTCCGTGGTTAAGATCCAACTGGTTAATCACTGCCGCCGCAGTATGATAATAATCTCCGGTAATAACTTTTAATTTTATTCCGGCTTTTTTAGCCAAATTCAGCGACTCTTTTACACCTTTTCTAACCGGATCAGCGAAAAAAATCAACCCTTGGAAATCAACATCAACGCCCTGCCAATCATTTTCAACTAAATTTTCCCAAACATCTTCTTTTATAATCCCAACGGCAATTGCCCTATACCCTTCGGCAGTTTTTTCTTGTAATTTGTTCTCCCAATCATTAACTTCTTCTTTTTTTAACTGCGAGTTTTTTAATAAAATTTCCGGCGCACCGTAAATATAAATAATCCCATCCATCTTTCCGGCAGAAAACTTGCGCTGAGCAGAAAAAGGAAGTTGTTCTTCCACTCTTTCCAATAACTCTTCTCCGCCGGTAAAAGATGAGGCCTTGTCTTTTACCCAATCCCACAAGGCGATATCTACGGCATTAACTAAACTGTTAGCAATAATCAAAGCTTTTTGCACAACTGCTTCTTTTTTCGCTTCAACTTCAACCACCCGCATCTTACCTTCAGTGAGAGTGCCGGTTTTGTCAAGACAAATTACGTTCACCGCTCCTAGAGTTTCTGCGGCCAATAATTTACGAACCAAACCCTTTTTTTTAGATATCCTTTTCATTCCAAGCGCTAAAACCATGGTTACCGAAATTGCTAAACCTTCCGGTATTGAAGCGACCGCTAAGCTAACCGACACAGTAAAAATTTCCTCAAAACTCCGTCCTAAAAATAAGCCCTCGGCCGTGACGATTAAACATAAAACCCCGATAATTAAGGTTAAAGTTTTTGCCAAATTCTGCACTTGAAGTTTTAAAGGAGTAGATTCACTGACAGTGCCTTTTAGTTTTGAAGCAATTTGGCCCATTCTTGTTTTTTTACCGGTTTTAGTAACTCTAAATTCGACCGTTCCGGAAACTACAGTCGAACCCATAAAAACCTTTTCTTCTTCTTTTTTAGCTACCGGTCTCGACTCACCAGTCAAAATTGCTTCATTAACATAGAAATCTTTTGATTTGATTACTTTCCCGTCAGCAGGAACCGTTTGGCCCCTTTTAACAATAACAATATCTTCCGGAACAATATTAACCGCTTTAATTTCCTCTTTTTGTCCCCCTCTCACAACAACCGCTTTCGGTTTAACTATCTTTCTTAGCGATTCAATTGCCTTTTCGGATTTGTATTCCTGAAAAAAACCCAAGCCGGTATTAACCAAAACTGCCAAAAAAATTACCCCGGCGTCAATCAGCTCTCCTAAAACCAAACTTAAAATCCCGGCAAAAAAAAGAATATATATCAATGGAGACCTAAATTGGTTTACTAAAATTGGCAGCCAAGTTACTTTTTGCTGTCGTTTAATTTCATTAGGGCCGTATTTGTCTAATTTTTTCTTCGCTTCTTTGCTGGTTAAGCCGGAAGTTTTTTTGGGCATCTTATTTCAATTAATTTGTTTTGTCGGTTGGTTTATCTTTTCTAAATTTTCGGATAGAAAAGATTTAACTGACTCATCTATATTTTTATCACTCGTTTTAAGTATATCAATAAAATAATCATTTAAAGTATGAAAAGCAATTTCGCCTATCTCTTTAGTAATAAGTGTATCAGCTCTTTGCTGATTAATAAATTTTGAAACCTTTAAACCAGCTCTGACTTCCTCAGTTAGATAAGGATTTTTAACCGTATAACTTCCAATAATCTCGTCCTCTTTTAAGTTGATGAAAGTAAAATACGAAGCTCGGCCGAAATTATCTGCCAGCGTAGATTTTAAACCCTGATCGTTTTTTACCGGAAAAACTAAATGCCGGTACTCATCAACATGCGGCTCAACATGAACTAAAAAGGAAGTAATTTGATCAAAATCATGCTTAATTTTATCCTCTACTTGGTCAGCCAGTTGATGACTTTCTTCAACCTTTAATTTTTTTCCGACACCAACCTTAACTTGCCCGAAAATAAAAGGGCCGGATTTCCTCAACTTCAAATCAAACGCTTCTTTTACCCCGGGAACGGATTCAATTACATCAACAACATTTTTACTCAACTCGCCTTCCGGACTAACGTCCATTAAACCCAACACCCCTTCTCTAATTGTTTCTAAACCAATTTTTAAAATTAAGCCGGAAACTAAAAATGTAACTATTCCTTCAACATAAGGCACTCTGTTCACCGTAGCCAAAGTACCCAAAAAAACAGCGGAAGAAGTAATTAAATGCGTTCTATTTTCCCTGCCTAAAGAAGTTAAACTTTGCGAATTAATTTCTTTACCGACTTTAATTTCATATCTTCCAAAGAAAAAAAGAACTAAGGCATCGACAACGGAAATACTTAAAGCTAAAAGAGGCAGTTGAATGGCGGAAAGTTCAAGAAGGCGGGAATAGGCCTGACTAATCATTTGGCTGAAAGCATAAAAAATAAACAAAGAAATAAAAAGTGTTGCCAAATTTTCCGCTTTGTAATAACCGTAAGCAAATTTTTCATCCGGCTCTTTTTGAGCCATCTTCAACCCAAGCCATGAAGCAAAAATGGTCAGCAAATCAAAAACGCTGTGCAAAGAGTCAGAAATCAAAACTATACTGCCGGAGAGCAAACCAATAACAACTTTTGATAAAGCTAAAACGGTTTCTAAGCCAGCGGCCAATTCAGTAAGCCGCTGGCCTTTTTTTAAGTTATTTTCTGATTTAACCATTTTCAACACTCCTTTTCCTTATTAACTGACTGCCGCATTCCGGACAAACCTGCTGATAGCAGGGCTGTCCAACTTGATGTGGTTTTTTAAAATCACATTCAGGATTGGGACAACTGCAGTAGCCGCCAGGACCGGCGGATGCAGGACCGCCTTTTCTACCTCGGCCCTGACCTTGACCTACTCCGCCTCGTTTACCTCGACCTCTGCTAGGTCTGTTATTATTTGCCATAATTTCCTCACCTCCCTTCACTTTTATTGCTTGTCCTAATACTAATCCTTTAGCAACTTTTTTTCTAGCCGAAGTCAAAATACGCTGAATTGTACTTTGAGAAACAGCCATTTTTTGGGCCGCTGTTTCTTGATTTTCGCCCTGATAATCAACCAAACGCAGTGCCTCCAGTTCATCAAAGTTTAAATTAACCTCTTTTAAATGCGCTAAAGGAACATTGACCGGCTTAAAATAAGTTATCTCTGGTATAAAATTAACCCGTCTGGGTCTTTTTGGTCTAGGCATATGTTATGAATATATACCCATTATTAATATTTGTCAAGAGGGAGTTTTATTTAAAAAGGGGCGCATCATGATACGCCCCTACATTAAAAATCTATTTCTATTAACCTTCTATTTCAATAATTTTTGGTAATCGGTTACTATTTTTTATTAAAATTGCTTCGGAAACCTCAGCAAATCTATCGGGTATATCCTGATTTCTAAATCCTCTTCTATTTGCAGCCAGAATTTCATTCAAGCTTAAAAGTCCTGTAATTTTCTCTACATTTTTAGGACCTGCTGTTCCAGCAGCACCCGGCCTTAGCACTATACTGCCATCGTCGTCTTCAAATATGCGCGCAGAATGAAAAAAATCTTTATCCTGAGGACCAGGATCTATAACAACATCTTCTCGTGCCGGATAATTCTTTACAGCAAATGTAGTTCCAAACTTAATTTCAATTCTTCTTTCGACCATACCCAATTTTATCAAAAATATTTATAAAAAATAACGTCTGTAATACTAAGCCATTAGCATTCAGCTGTTAGCCAATCCTTCTATCTCTTCAGCCACCTGCTCAGGCGTGGAAACAATCTCATAAACCTGAAGTTCTTCTTGCCTAATTTTCATATTTTTGCCGAACGCTTCCATTATTTCGTGCCACCAGGACCCGTAAAGCAGCATTGGCTTGTGTTTGCCAAAAAAGAGTCTTGCCAATCCCCAGGCCATACCAAATTCGGACACGGTTCCTGTACCACCGTTAAAAATAACATAAACGTCACCTAGTTCCAAAAGCTTTTTTGTTCTCTGCCAATAATCTTCGGCAATAATTTCTTCATCAACCGGGTTATTTGGATCACGGCCTTCAAAATTAGTCATCCCTTCTCCGGTAAAACCAACCCCTATTGATTTACCACCGGCATCTTTAGCGCCCAATGTAGATGCTCGCATTATTCCCGGACCGGCACCGTTGACAATAGTTATTCCTCTTTTCGCCAATAAAAATGCAGATTTTTTTGCCGCCTGGAATTCTTCACCTTCCGGTTTTGCTTCTGAATGTCCAAAAAAAGTTACTGCTTTAATCTTCATAATCTGATGATAACAAATTTTTTAACTTTTGTGCATTTTCAATTGCAAACCCTTGAAAATCATTATTAAAATAACAATATACATCAATCTCCTGACGAAGAAATTTTCTAATTTTTAACTTCCAATTTTTTAATTGTTTATCATTATATTTAGATTGGTAGTAGCCGTCGGGGCCGTGGAAGCGGAAATAAACAAAATCAGCGGTAACAATTTCCGGCGAAGGTGCATCTTGATGGTCGTGAATGCAAAAGGCAAAATTGTTCGCTTTTAATAGTTCATATACTTCCTCGGTGTACCAAGTTTGGTTACGAAACTCAAAAACAAACCGATAATCAGTCGACAAATGACTAGCAAATTTTTTTAATCTTCCCAAATTTACATTCCACTGCGGCGGTAATTGAAATAAAATCGGACCTAATTTTTGGCCCAGCGGTTCTGCTCTTTTTAACAACCTGTTTATTGGTTCTTCATCAACCATCAAATTTTTCATGTGAGTAATATAACGATTGGTCTTAACCGCAAATAGAAAATTATCACCAACACTGTCAGCCCAATTTTGAAAAGTCTTTTTCGTCGGCAAGTTGTAAAAAGAATTATTAATTTCAACAGTATCAAAGTGTTGAGCGTAATAATCCAACCGCTTATTAGAAGCTACATCCATCGGGTAAAACTCCCCAACCCAATCGTCATAAGAAAACCCGGATGTCCCGATATAAAATTTATCCATATATATTAAGCATTATTTTAACTTCGTTTTAGATATTCAGTTCTGGAAGCTGTGGAAAGCCGAGGAGGTTGCCGTTTACTCATTGGGACAGCTTTACTTTCTGTCTCTTTTATTCTTTTTTCAAGGCCTTTTAAAAATTCTAAAATTATCTCATTTAATTCATCATTAGAAAACCTAGATACATCTTCTGGCCTAACCATAATTTATTTTATCATAACACAAACCATTACAAAAAAATAAACAGTATCACAATTAAAATCAGGGCACTAAAGTTAGCTTCTAAATTAAATTTGGTAGAATTGGTAATGAAGAAATGGCTGTTTTTTATCATCTGGATTAGTTTAACAATCCTGATTGGTAGTCTGTTGTGGAAAACGGAACCGGATATCACTAAAATAAACTCCCCAGAACTAGAAATTATTACAACTGCTCCTAAGCAAACACCAGTAGTCAATAAAATTACTATTGCCGCTGTTGGTGATATCGGCCTGGGCAGAGAAACAAATTATCAAATTATTCAGCGAAATAATGCTAACTTTCCCTTTGAAAAAATTAAAGAAGTAATTAACAGCGCTGATATTTCAATTGGTAATCTGGAAGGACCGGTAGTCGAAAATTGTCCAGTTGTCAGAACCGGATTTAAATTTTGCGGGCGTCCGGAAAATATTCAAGGATTAAGTTATGCCGGGTTTGACGGAATGAGTCTGGCAAATAATCATATAAACAATTACGGTTTGGAGGGGATTACACAAACAACGAAGACTTTGCAGGAAAATAATATTGATTATTTTTATGAGGACAAAAGCTGGACAACCGAAATCAAAGGAACAAAAATCGCCTTTTTAGGATTTGATGACACGGTTGAAAAAGTTCAAAGTTCAAAATTAAAAATGCAAAGTTCTGAAATCAAAAAAACAGTTGATATTTTGGTTGTTAATTTTCATTGGGGGGAAGAATATCAATCAGAGCCGAATGCTCGGCAAAGAGAGTTAGCAGAATCAGCTATAGACGCCGGCGCCGATATAATCATCGGTCACCATCCCCACGTTATTCAGCCGCTGGAATACTATCAGGGTAAACCGATTTTTTACTCCCTGGGCAATTTTGTTTTTGACCAAATGTGGTCGGAAGGAACTAAAACTGGAGCCATCGGGCTGATTACAATTGAGAATAATCAAATTACCAACACCTCAATTAAAAAAACTTATTCCTCTGTTTGCTGCCAGCCGGAACTGATAGAATAGTTTATGGAAAAAACCACTGACTTTATCGGAATAGGGGCTCCTAGAAGCGCATCGACCTGGCTGTCGCAGTGTCTCTATGAACATCCGAGTATAATTTTTCCAAATAAAAAAAGCGGAGAAAAACTTCACCCCTTAGATAAGGAACAAAACTTTTTCAGCCAAGCCCTTTTTCGACGCAGTTATTCGCAAAAAAACCGCTATTCAAAAGGGATTAATTGGTACATAAATCGCTTTCAATGGGATAAACAAGCTAAAATCCGTGGAGAGTTTAGCGTTGGATACTTTGCTGATCAAAAAGCTCCGGCGAGAATAAAAAAACATTTCCCCCACGTAAAATTATTAGTAACCTTAAGAAATCCGGTTCAAATGGTTTACTCTGCTTATTATCATCTTAAAGCTCTAGTTCATACTCAAGTACCTAAAAATTTTGATCAAGCAGTTGCTGAAAATAAAATCAATGAATTACGTCTAGGATGGGGTAAATATTACGACCATCTAAAAAAATATTATTCATTGTTTCCGGATAAAAATATTAATATAACCCTAGTTGACGATATTGAAAATAATCCCTATAAAACCGTCAAAAAAGTTTATACTTTTCTTAATGTAGATGCCGAATTTACGCCTCCCAGTATAAATATTAAACGCCATTCCGCTGTGAAAACAAAATCAAATTTACTAAAACAGCTTG
>CAZBPF010000024.1:6794-9429 GCA_964493745.1 uncultured Gammaproteobacteria bacterium | reverse complement strand
AGCCGGACAATTTCCTTGCGGCCGGGTAGGAAATAATACTTACCCTGTTTCTCTATTCTACCCTCACTAACTAATTGATCCAAAATTACATTTACATTTGTAGGGACAAACCCACGTGTTTGTCCAGGGCGGACACACAGATCCGCCCCTACAATTAATCTTCTGTGTAACTGCTCTGCAGTTAAAGGATAATCGAAAATATCAGCGTATACTAACGTATTTACAACCATCTTTCTCCTTAAATTTTATCATGCGTTAGGAATATATTCGTAAAGTTTAAAGCCCCAAAAATTGCTTTGCAAAAGTTTTAAAAGCATCAGCTTCTTTAAATAAGCCCTTAACCCCCCACTTTTTAACTTTATGAACATGAGTTAAATCTTGTAAAACAATATACTTAAAAGCCCATTTTTGCATTTCATAATAACTGATTATTTTATGCTCTACACCGTAATTACTTCCGTTCAATTCCGGTATAGACAAAAAATCTTTTTTTAATAAAACTTTTTGACCACCAAGCCCAAGATAGAATTCAGAAAAATCCTGCTTTTTTCTTTTTCTTAAGGTATTCATATATTCAGGCATTCCTACAACCATTTTAAATTTTCTTTTAATAACTGGACTAAGTAATTCCGCTATATGTTCTTTAGTTAAACCTCTTAAATCAGCATCACAAAAAAATAAAACGGGATTTTTAGCGGATTCAGCTCCGGTAATTAAAGCGTCTCCCTTACCCATATTTTGTTGATGGCGGAGGACTTTAACTTGCGGAAAATTGTTTTCCACTACTTGAAAAGTTTTATCAACCGAGCCGTCATCAACAACAATAATCTCATCAATCAAATCAGAGTCTATTAAAACTTTCAACGGACCAGCTATATTTTTTTCTTCATTGTAAGCCGGCAGAACAGAACTTACTTTCATTTTCCTAATTCCCTTCTATTCTCCCACGCCTGTTTTAAAGTCCAGGCATCAGCGTAGTCAAGGTCAGCACCGGTCGGCAAACCCTGTCCCAACCGGGTTATTTTAATAGCTTTTAGGTTTGAGCTGTTAGCTGTTAGTTCTCGCACTTTTCGTGCGAGATAATTAGCCGTTGCCTCCCCTTCCATAGTCGGGTTAGTTGCTAAAATTAGCTCTTCAAAATTCCCTTCTTTTAAACGCTTCAGCAAAGAATCAATGTGCAGTTGGTCCGGCCCGATATGCTGAACCGGATTAATTACACCGCCTAAAACGTGATAAAAACCGTCGTAATTGCCTACCTTCTCAAGAGCAATAATATCCAACGGCCGTTCGACAACACAAATAACTGATTCATTGCGGCCGGAATCACTGCAAACCGAACAGGGGTCTTTTTCATCAAGATTAAAACAAATTGAACACTGCCTAGTTTTCTGCTTTAAATCAATCAATCCTTGTGAAAATTTTTCAACATAGTGATCAGGCGTCTGCCACAAATAAAAAACCAGTCGTGAGGCGGTTTTCGGACCAATTCCGGGCAGCTGCTGAAATAAATTAATTAGGTTTTGTAATGATTTTGGTAATTGCATAATGAAAATTTTCTAATTTAGCAATTGAAAATTACGAATTTCTACTAAGAAATTCGTTTACTTCTAGCGCCGCTTTACACCCCATTCCACAGGAAACAATATTCTGGCGGTAACGGTAGTCAACACAGTCACCAGCGGCAAAAACGCCTTGACGCGAAGTAAAGACTTCCTTTTCTGTTTGAATATAACCGTAGTCATTTAGCTTTACAAACCCTTTCAAAAAGTCCGTATTCGGCTGATAGCCGACTGCCAAAAAAACACCGTCAACCGGTAAACGCCAAATTACTTTTTGTCCGTTTATGTCAACTACTTTTCCAAATTGTTCCGGGTAGTCCTTAACTTCTTCTTCTCTCTTACTGCTGTTAACCCGATAAAGGGATTTAATTTTTACGGTTTCCAAATGCTTATCACCTGAAAACTCTTTCACCTCTGAATTCAATAAAACTTCTACTTTTGAATTAGTTTCAATTCTGGTTTGAAGAATCTCCTGGGCCCGAAAATCCTCCCGACGGTGGATAATAAAAACCATCTTGGCAAATTTAGTTAAAAACTCCGCCTCTGTCAGCGCCGTATCACCGCCGCCGACCACCGCCACATTTTTATCCTTAAAAAAAGGCCCGTCACAGGTAGCACAAACCGAAACACCCCGCCCTTTAAACTTATCCGAGCCAGGAACATCCAGCCATTTCGGCGAAGCACCGGTAGCAATAATTAATGATTTCGCTTTGTATTTCTCGCCACGCCTAGTCTTAACCTCATACCCAAACGTCGACTTACGTTCTCGACCCGCTTCGCCGAATCGAGGCGAGACGAGAACTTTACTCGACGGTTTTATTTCGACGGCTGTATCTGTAGTCAGCTCCGCCCCAAACTTTTCGGCTTGTTTTTGAATCTTTTCCATCAACTTCGGTCCTTTAATACCGTCAGGAAAACCGGGAAAGTTTTCAACTACATCAGTAATCGTCGGCTGGCCTCCCGGCTGGTCACCGGTTAAAACCAAAGTCTTTAATCCGCCTCTGGCGGAGTAAATCGCGGCCGTAAGTCCTGCCGGCCCGCTTCCTATTATGGCAACGTCGTAATTATTTTTCATT
>CAZBPF010000024.1:2454-6694 GCA_964493745.1 uncultured Gammaproteobacteria bacterium | reverse complement strand
AGCAATTCCTTGCATTCCATCTTATCAAATAATTCGTCAAGAGCGGCTTCATTCAATCGACCTTTAGTTTCCAATTCTTCTCTCATACACCCACATCTTAACTTACCATTTTCTAGTTCAATTTCAATGTCCGGCTTATCAATAAACGGACAATTTATCGGCTGGTCGCTGACTACTACCTGTGCCCGGCTCGTTCCAACACGCACCCCCGCCTGATACTCAGCCAAAAAAGTAACTTCTAAATCGGGATTATTTTCCAGCACCCGGCGGGCAATTTTTTTACCCAGCCACAAAACCCCTTGTCCTGCAAAACCGGTTACTATAATTTTTGTTATTTTCATTTACTAACCCTCAATCTCAAGAATTTTTCGTATTTCTTTATTCGGATTTCGTGCTTTTTTCAAACGTGGATCATTAGTAATACAAAAACCCTTAATTTCTATAAAACTAAATCCTTTATGTTCTCGCCACTCGTTTAGTGCCTCTTTTAAACTAGATGAATCAAAAGATTTCACCTGACGGTAATAAACATGGTCAAAATTTTCTAAAAAAGCTCCGGTTGGCAAAGGCGGGTATGGAGTGCCGGAGGGGTAAGTTTTTGTTGCTAAATCGGCAGGAGTTGTCGGACCGGATTGACCGCCGGTCATTCCGTAAAGAGAATTGTTTACACAGATAATTTTAAGCGGTGTGTTCCGGCGAGCGGTATGAATCAAATGTGAAAAACCGATTGACAATAAATCGCCGTCGCCGGAAACAACAAAAACATTATTTTGAGGATTATTCAATTTCACTCCTTCGGCAACCGGAATAGCCCGACCGTGTGTAGTATGAGCCGAATTGCAGGAAAAATAATTGGCAATCCGGCCGGTACAGCCGATCCCCGATATCATCCAGGTGTCTTTTTTACTTAATCCCCAATTCTCAAACTGTTTAGACAATGTCATTGTCAACCAAGTCATCGGGCAACCCGGACACCAAATAAACTGTTTAGACGTTAACCAATTGTTGTTATTTTGAGTTTCTTTTTTATTCATATTCTCACTTTTTACTACCAAATTGTTATATTGCTATCGGCCGAGGCCGACCCCTGCGGGGCATTGTTATATTGTTGAAATATTCTAACCATTTAACCATCTAACAATCTCTTCAATTTCTTAATATCAATCGTTTCATTACGATAAGATACAAACTCTACTTTTTTCCCCACCGCTCGCTCTACTTCTCTAACATACTGTCCTTCGTTCATTTCAACAACAATCACCCGCTTTTTATCCTCGGCAATTTTTTTAATTTCTAGGTCTAAAAAAGGCCAAATCCGTACCGGGGCATAAATTTGATAATCGGCTTCAAACGCCCGCAATGCCCTGGCCATTGAACCTAATCCGACCAGCAACGTATCCGAATTTTCGTTACCCCATAGATTATAATCTCGATAATTCTCATCCCCGATAGATTTTAACTTTTTAATTTTTTCGGCATTTAATTTACGGTCAATGAGTCCTGAATAATGATTGATGATTGATGACTGATTAGCTTTTAGCTTATAGCTTTTAGCTTTCTGCCGCTCTCGCATATGCGCCAAATACGCATCAGAAAGCAAAATCACCGGCACCCGGTGTTTCCAGGCAACTTGAAATGCTTTAGTCGTGTAGTCATAACACTCCTGCACCGAAGTCGGATAAAAAACAAAAGGATAAACATCTCCGTGGGTACCGTATCGACTGGCCAAAATATCTCCTTGTCCAGCTCGGGTCGGGTTTCCGGTTGACGGTCCGGACCGCATAACGTCAACAACAACAATCGGCGCTCCATAAACAAACGCCAAACCCAAACCTTCCTGCATTAAGCTTATCCCAGGACCGGAAGTGGCTGTAAACGCCGGTGTGCCGCTAATTGCCGCCCCAATAACATGATGAACCGCTGCCAATTCATCTTCCGCCTGCAAAAACTTAACCGCTCCTGGATCGGTTTGTATATACCGATCGTGGAGCGCATCTGGATTAGAGGATAACTCCGCCCACATTTCCATTATTTCCGAAGCCGGCGTTATCGGATAACCAGCATAAAATCTTGCCCCAACAGCCAACGCGCCCTCAACAATCGCTTGATTTCCCAACCAAAAATTCATCGTGAACAATTATAACACCCTTGGAATTAGTATCTAGTATCTAGTAGTTAGTATCTAGTAGCTGGTAGTTAGTAGTTGATAACTGAAAAAAAACTAGGCTAACTTTTTCGAAACCCGGCTTAAAACACCTTCAAAAAGAGTAAGAGACGCAGAATCCACAGGTATATGAACTGTTAACTCATCCTGGAGTTGTACGTTTACTCGACCAACACCATTCCTTCTGGTGAATTGAAAATTATCTCCTCCCTCAACTTCTTTTACCCTTAGGCCAACCATTTCCACTATATTAGGAATACCAGTGGGCGATTGAAAGCCACGCTGGGTAACCCTCCTAGTTAACTCTACACAAAGAGGTGGTTCCTCGTCCATCAACTCAACTACCTTTCTACCTTCATCTCCAAGCAAATTTTCTACTCTTTCCCCGAGGCGGCCAACTCTCCTAATATGGTCCATTTCTACTTGCGCACGTTCACGCAAAACTTGGATGCCTTCTTCTACTGTTTCTACTTTCATTTTACTAAAATAAAAATGCCCTAACGGGCATTAATCATTTTATAACATAAGTTATAACAAAAAGCAATGTTAATAATAAAAAACAACCCGCGTTTGGAATAGCGGACTCATGCCGTGTACCCAGGGTGGTACCGCGGTTAGTCCGCGTTGTTAGACGCAAACTAAAGTTTGCTACTACAAAAATTAAATTTGATAGAATACTTAAGTATGAGAAAAACATATTTTATTAAAACCTACGGCTGTCAACTTAATTTTGCCGATTCCGAGCGGGTAGCCAGTGCTTTAGAAAAACAAGGATATCAACCAGCTGAGAATATTGAGGAAGCGGATTTAATAGTTATTAACTCCTGCATTGTCCGGGAATCGGCTGAAAACAGAGTTTACGGTTTGTTAAATAATTTAAAACCGTCAATGGTCAATGGTCAGTTGTCAGAAGTTATATTGACTGGCTGTCTTGCCGGGTGGGCATTGAGAAACGGACGGGTTAACTTAAATAAACTACGGAAACGAATCGGCGATGAAGTCGAAATCAAGTTAATCGAAGATATTGCCGATTTTGATGTAACACCAAAGCGTCAGCCAAAAACTGATCCGCCTCTGGCGGAGGGTTATGTGCCAATTTCCAACGGGTGCAACCATTTTTGCTCTTACTGCATTGTTCCTTATGCCCGCGGAAGAGAAGTTTACCGACCCGCCGAAGATATCATCAATGACGTTCACTGCGCATTAAAACAAGGGTATAAAAAAATAATGCTATTAGGCCAGAATGTAAATACCTGGTGTAACACGGAAAAACACAGAAAGGGAAAAAAAGAAACACGGAATCACACGGAAACGTTTGGCGAATTATTAAACATTGTGGCTAACATAGACGAAGTTGAGGAAATAACATTTATGTCAGCCAATCCACGAGATTTTTCCGATCAATTAATTGAAGTAATTGCTGAAAATAAAAATATCTCCCGAGAAATTCACCTGCCGATACAGTCAGGAGACAACCAAATTCTTAAAAAAATGAACCGCGGCTACACCCGGGAAGATTATCTTAATCTAGTTAAAAAAATTAAAAAACAAATTCCGGAAATAGAAATAACGACTGATTTAATAGTCGGTTTTCCCGGTGAAGATGACAAAGCCTTTCAGAACACAGTCAATTTATGTAAAAAAGTCGGCTTTACGCGTGCTTTTATTAATAAATATTCATCCCGGCCGGGAACTGCCGCCGCTGAAAAGTTTGAAGATTCCGTCCCCCACCCGACCAAAAAAAAGCGCTGGAGAATTTTAGAAAAAATGATTAATAATTAATCATCTAAGTGCCCACTACTATCCTTAGCGCTACGATCGTAGTTTTTAGGATAGGGATTCCTCGTCATGTCGCGGTTGAGAAACATCGTTTACACTCCTAGGTCAAACCTTATTAGATTATGTAAAATAAACCATGTCATTTCGACCAGATCATAAAAACCGTGTCCGGCGCATCACCTGAGAGGTGTCGTCCTGGCACCTCTCAGGTGATACTAAAATAAATGTCACATTTCACTGCCATTGACATAAAACCAGGCATAAGTTACAATAACAACTAGCCAAAGACAGTTTGGG
>CAZBPF010000024.1:0-2354 GCA_964493745.1 uncultured Gammaproteobacteria bacterium | reverse complement strand
GGAGGTGACGCATAATGGCTAAGAAAAAAGAAACGGCAAAAGGCAAAAAGCAAAAGGCAAAAAGCACCGGAAGTAAAAAACTTGAAAAGATAATTGATGAGATTGCGGAGTTGTCTGTACTTGAGCTTTCGGAATTAGTTGAGGCCCTAGAAGATAAATTCGGCGTAGAAGCAGTTGCTACTGCTCCTGCTGCTGCCGCTGCACCTGCAGCTGGTGGTGAAAAAGCAGAAGAAAAAAGCGAATTTGATGTCATTTTAACCGACACCGGAGATAAAAAAATCAACGTAATCAAGGCCCTAAGAACAGTTAAACCGGACTTGGGTTTAAAAGAAGCCAAAGATTTAACCGAAAACACACCGGCTGATATTCTTAAAGGAGCTAAAAAAGAACAAGCAGAAGAAGCAAAGAAGAAAATCGAAGAAGCTGGTGGTTCAGTAGAATTAAAGTAAGGCGATCATCACCCAAAGCATATAAATGCCTTGGGTGGTGGTCCAGAAGTAGTGGTCAACAGAGAAAAGTAATAAGTAAACAGTAATAAGTAATAAGTAATTTTTTAATTTAAAATTTTTCAGGAATTGATGAGTGAGAAGAGCCAAGCCGCCGGTTCCGATGATACCTAGCTCAGCAAGAATAAGAAGAAAAACATTATGAACCGGCTGCATAAAAGTTGACGGCGGCAGTTGGCGAACAAATCCCCCCCAACCAACTCCAAAAAATGGGTGATTTTTTATTATTGTTAGTGAATGTTTAAACAAATTCCATCTTCTATAAAAACTTGTAGCCCGTAGTTGGTAGCTAGTAGTTAGTAGAAATAATAAAATTAATCCAAAATATAAAAAGCCAGCCGTCATTTTATATTTAAAGCTTTTGCGGATGAGAAGAAATAAAGCGGTTAGCCAAACCGGGAAAGAAAAAGAGAGGAAAATTAAAATTAAAGAAAAATATTTTATTTTTTTACTTTTTAAAGCTAAAAAACTAAGAAGCCCGAAAGCACCCATGACATTAGCATGAGGAAATGCTGCCATCGGGGCAACCACCTGCCGGCCGAAAAGAAAAATCTTTTTCACTCCCCCGCTTCCTGAAGTAAATATCGGCTCTCCCAAGAACCGCCAACCGATAAATGTACCCTGGTTTATAAACTGACCGACAGCTAGAAAACTTGTCCAAACCACCGCCGCTGATAACCCTAACAAAGCTGGTTTGTGCAAATTTTTATTTTTATAAATTATCCAGGCAGTGCCTAAGGCAAGTAGAAAACGAAGAAAATTGATGGTGGAAACTAAGGAAATTGGTGACAAAATTACGGATATTAGGACTAAAGTAATAGGCCACGCCCGCCATGCAAGCAAGGCGTTGCGGGCGGGTAATAAGTAATCAGTAATAAGTAACCGGAATTTAGAGATGTTTTTTTGAAAATTTGCAATGATAATAATCATTGCAAGGATGTCTTGTACCCAAACATCGGGCATTAAATAATCTACCAACACACCGTTAACCAAACTATTCGGAACAATCCAGTGTTTTGACCAACCAGCAGGAAGTAGTAAAAAGAAAAGGAAGATCAAAAATCGTAACATGTAACAAGTAACAAGGGACATGCTAAAATCGACTGACTTTCATTTTATAACTCTCTGAAAAACCGAAAATACTTTTCAAATATTTTACTGCCAACCCCAACCCCAACAAGATTAAACTTGTTCTACCAAAAGGAGTCAAGTAAAAAATATCAGTCACCAAACCGACTGTAAACAACAGCCACCATGGTTCATCAACCGCCCAGCTGATAACAACCGCCCAAATTACGGTCAGCCCGAAGGCAAGAAAAAAACTCTGGATAATAACTAAACCTGCCCCCACTACTAAGTAAATGAATTTCCTCCAGTCAACCATAGATAATTATACCAATATTTGTAGGGGCGAATCATGATTCGCCCTTACATTATAAATTCATCGTCATATCTTCATAATGGCGAATATCTTCGGCATTCAAATCCGTGTTTAAATCAATACAAACCGCGTCAATGCGTAAATTCTTATATTCCGGCTCTTTTTTAACTAAATAAACTTGAGCCATTTTTTCAACCCTGCTAATTTTTTCACGGTTAATCCCCCACTCCGGCCTGCCTCGCCGACTGGCGGGCCGGCCGAACCCCAACCGGGCTTTTACTTCAACAAAAACAAGGACGCCGTCCTTACCGACAATTAAATCAATCTCGCCGAACCGGGTGGAAAAATTGCGTTCTATAATTTTGTATCCTTGCTTTCGAAAATATTTTGCTGTCAATCTCTCTCCAATTTGGCCCACCCGCTTTTTTTTCATTAATTAAATTTTACACCACAAACCACAATAACCG
>CAZBPF010000023.1:0-9796 GCA_964493745.1 uncultured Gammaproteobacteria bacterium | reverse complement strand
CCGCCTGAATTTTTTTATCACTCTGTTTTTGCTAACACCGGCGTGACAACCCAGTAAAGTTTATGTTATTATTAATTTGATATGGATTTTTTTGGATTAGACATCGGAGTTTCCTCCGCCAGATTAGTTCAACTTGAAAAAGATAAAGGAGAATTAAATATGGTTCAAATTGGTTCAACTACATTCCCCTACCCCGGTATTCGCAGTGACAGCGGCAGTCAATTGAATGACGTGGTAGTTTCGATAAAAAAACTGTTTGAGAATGTTGATATTTCCACCAGAAAAGCGGTTATATCGATTCCTGAAGAAAAAGTGGTTACCAGAATTAAATGGTTCCCTAAAATGAAAGAGAAAGAAGTTGATTCAGCTTTAAAGTATGAAGCGGAAACGTTTATTCCTCATCCTTTAGAAAAAGTAGAAATAGATTATCAAGTTGTTAGAAAAGAGGAAGACGGGCGTTTGTTGGTATTTATTGTCGGAGTTTTAAAATCGGAGATTAAAAAGTATAAACAATTGGCTGAAATGACCAAAATTAATTTAATAGCTTTGGAACCACAGTCAATTTCTTTAAACAGGATTCTTGCTGTTGAAAACATACCGGTGATTATTGCCAACATTAACTATGATTACACTGGTTTGGCTGTTAGCCAAGGCGGAGAATTAATTTTGACAAGAACAATTTCAATTGGAACTAGTTCTTTTTCAAGAGCTGTTAAAGTAAATTTAGGTTTAAAAGGAAATGAAGCTGAGGCCTATCGGGAGACATACGGCTTAAAAAGCGAAGAGTTGGAAGGCCGGGTGAGGCAGGCAATGATGCCGATAGTTGAAAAATTGGTGCGTGATATAAAACAGACGACATTATCTTTTCAAAAAGAACATAAAAAAGATGTTGAATTGATTATTTTATCCGGTAAAGGGGCGAGAACGCCTAATTTAGCCGAAGTAATAACTAAAAATTTAGGTATTGAAGTCCAAATTGCGGAGCCCTTTTCTCAGATACAGGTTCCGGAAAATATTAATAAAGAAGTTAAAATTGCCGAACCGGATTACTCGGTTGCCTGCGGTTTGGCCGCCCGGGGTTTGAAATAATCATGAATAGAGTTGATGCTATAAACTTACTGCCGACAGCTGACCGGCTTACCTTGAGCCAGGAAGCTTTGGCCAAAAAATTAAAAAATGGTGCATTAATTACCACCGGAGTTTTTATTCTAATTTGCGGAACCGTTTTTGGTTTTGAGTTTTGGTTGAAGACAAAGAAGAATAAATTAACAGCAGAAAAAAAACAGTTGAATCAGTCAATCTCTCAGTTTAATCCGCAATTGGAATTACAGCAAAAATTAAGATTTCGTTTAAAATTAGCCAGCCAACTAATGGGTTCAAGAGTTGACTATTCACAAAATTTGGAAAATACAAGATTATTAGTACCGGAAAATATTAACTTGGACCAGATAAACATAAAAGGCAATGTTTTCGATATAAAGGGCGTAGCCGGTGATTTGAGACAGTTAAGAGACCTTGAAAACCGGGTTGATCAAGCGCGTAATCAGGGAACATATCAGAAAATTAGTTTGGGTTCTTTAAACAAGACAACAGAAGGTTGGCCGTTTACTTTGCAGATAGTGAAAAAATGAAAATATCAATAATGCCTAAAAAAATTCTTGTCCCAGCCGCGGTAATATTTATCGAAATTTTTTTAATTGTTTTAATTGCTGCAACTCAGGTTGAGGTTATTGAAGAGCTGAGAAGTGCAAATCAAAATTTACAAAAGGACAATGATAATTTAAGGTCAAAGTATTTGATGCTTTCTTCTCTTGACGAAGAGCAAATTAAAATAAATTCTGCAATTGCTGAATTATCTGTACCCAGCGAGAAAAATATTCCTTATATACTTCAAGCCTTTCGAAATGCAGTGGAAGATGCCGACTTTTTAATAAAAAAGTTTGAATTTGCTCCCGGTGAGGTTACTAGTGAAATAAACGGAGAAGCAAAAACAAATAAACGAATTGAAGAGCTTCCATTGACAGCCGGGTTGGTCGGGCCGTCACAAAATTTAGATAAACTTTTAGAGGCGTTTGAAACCACACTTCCTTTATTTGAGATTAAAAACGTTGATTTTTCGAAGAGTTTTGATCAACCGGATAAATCAAGAGTCGATTTAGAACTGCTTACTTTTTATTCACCTCCTCTGACAAGAGTTGAAAGTGAGGATATTACGCTTGAACAAGTAGTTCTTAACGAAAAAGAAGCTTCTCTTCTTGAAGAGTTAGAGCAATATTCACGTCCCGTGCTTAAACAAAGAGAAGGCAGTGGGTTGGAAAGAAAAGGAGATAATCCCTTTTTATTCTAGGCCTCTTTAATTTCAAGGGTGAAATTCTTACCTTTACTCTTTAATGACATCAGTGTTTTTATTGCTCTAATTGTTTTTCCTCCCGAACCGATTACTGTACCTATTTTATCTTTTGGAAGTTCCACAACAAACTTATCCTCTTCTCCTTCTTGGTGGTGAATAATTTCTACTTCTTTAGTGTCAGGAACAATATTGTCAATAAGAAAATTTAATAATTCTTTCATAGTTTTATTTTTTGATTTTCAAAAAGCTTTTTTGATCCCTCAGTTAACTGCGCTCCTTTACTCAGCCATTCTTTAAGCTTTTTTTTATCAACCTTAAACTCCTCTGTATGAGGATTCCAATAACCAAGATTATCGATATATTTACCGTCTCTTTTTGATTTAGCTTCGGCAATAATAATTCTAAACGTTCTCTGGTTTCTTTTACCCCGCATTGAAAGTTTTACTTTAAGCATGACTAGATTTTACCTTTTTTTGTTAATTTCGTCAATGCGGATTCGGCTGCTTTTTCTTCAGCTAGGCGCTTGGAATTTCCTTTTCCTTGAGATACTTTTTTACTATTGAAATAAACTCCGGATGTAAATGTTTTTGCATGATCCGGACCGACTTCTTTCAATACTTTGTATTCCGGCGTGACTTTGTATTTTTCCTGGACTATTTCCTGCAATAGTGTTTTAGCGTCTTTTATATTCCCCTTTCTGCCGTATTTAATCAGTTTTTCAAAGAATTTTTTATTTAAAAATTCGGCGGTCTTTGCCCAATTGGAATCCAAGTATAAGGCGCCGATTAATGCTTCAAATGTATCGGCAAGTATTGAGCTGTTCTTACGTCCGCCGCTTTTCTCTTCTCCTTTTGACAGAAAAAGGTATTTGCCCAGATTAAATTTTTCTGCAGTTTTGGCTAGATTTTTAGTGCAGACTATTGCCGCCCTGATGTTGGTTAAAGTACCCTCTGCTAAATCGGGAAAGTTTTCAAAAAGTTGTTTCGTTGTCCAAAGTTCTAGAACCGCATCTCCGAGAAACTCCAATCGTTCATTAGATTTTAATTTATTATTTCCCGTTTCGTTTAAATATGACCGATGGATCAACGCCCTTTTAAGTAGATTTTTATCTTTAAATTTAATTCCTAATTTTTCTTCTAAATTTTTTAAGTTTTTCATATTTGCATTAACCATTTAGCCCTCGGCTTTTAGCCGATCATAAACATCTCCTAATACACCGTTGATGAAACTCGGCGAGTTTTCACTGCCGTACTCTTTGGCCAGCTCTATTGCTTCATTAATAACTACTTTGGTTGGAATTTTGGGATTGTATTTCAGCTCAAAAACAGCCAGCCGTAGAATTGCCAAATCAATTTTATTAATTTTGGAAATCGGCCATTTAGGGGCGGACAGCTTAATTTCTTTATCTATATATTCAGATTTTTTCAGAATATTTTTTGTTTTTGAGGATAACTGTTGATGTGGATGAAAACTCCAACTGAATAATTCCTTGATTATTTTTTGCCTTTTTTTATGTCTTGGATCTTTTTTCTTTTTTTGTTTTGTCATTTTTCTTTTCGCCTTCAGCTTTTTGCCTTTTGCCTTCAGCCATTGGCTTTTTGCCTTTAGCCAAATTATATTTCCCACAGCTTGGACAGGCAAAGTGGGGCATTTTTAAAGCCCCGCAGTGCGGACAATTGCTAATCTCAGGTAAATTTTGTTGGTGTTGTTTCCGCCTTCTCCCTTGTCTTTGACTGGAGGGACGGTATTTCGGTACTGCCATAACGCTTTATTTTACCGCCCAGTGCCGGTATTTGCAAATTTAATTCTGGGCGATTGGTTTTTCCGGATTTGTTTGTATACTACTTTTTAATTCTGGATATTTACTTAAATTCGGGCTTTTGGCGATGATTTGTTTGGCGGCTTGGCGGGTGGCTTCAATCAATTTTAGGTCATTATAGTCGGCCACTTTTAGTTCCGGGTAGCCGTGCTGTCTGGTGCCGTAGATTTCTCCGGGCCCGCGAATTTCCAAATCAATTTCAGCTAGATTTAGGCCGTCATTAATATTTTCCATTGCTTTTAATCTTTTTCTAGCTTTTTTGCCTATTTTTTCTGCAAATAAAAAACAATATGCCTGTTCCTCTCCTCGGCCCACTCTGCCTCTTAGTTGATGAAGCTGGGCAAGACCAAACCTGTTTGCGGTTTCGATAATCATAAATGCGGCGTTTGGAATATCAATACCGACTTCGACAACCGGAGTGGCAACTAAAATATCAATATCGCCTTGATGCATTTTTTGAAGCACTTTTTCTTTTTCCGAGGTTTTCAGACGGCCGTGTATCAAGCCCAAGTTTAGCTCAGGAAAGATTTTTTTAGTCATTTTTTCGTATTCCTCAGTCGCCGCTTTTACTGATTCTAAATTTTCTGATTCCTCTACTAAGGGGCAAATAATAAAACCCTGCTTTTTTTTTCCGACTTGTTTTCTTATCCACTGGTAGCAGTCAGCTCTTTTTTTATTAGAAATATAAAAAGTTTTAACCGGTTTTCTGCCGGGAGGCATCTCATTGAGTGTAGATACGTCCAAGTCGCCATAGACGGTTAGTGTTATTGTTCTTGGTATCGGCGTGGCAGTCATGGTTAAAACGTGCGGAAACAGCTGTTTATTGTCCGCCAGCTGTGCCTTTTTGATTAGTTTTCCTCTTTGACTCACACCGAAGCGGTGTTGTTCGTCAATTATGACTAATCCGACCTGCTTAAATTCAGCGTATTTGTGGATAAGTGCGTGCGTTCCGATAAAAAGCTGCTTACATGCTTGTCCTGAACCATCCTTGCTCTGGTTCCGGGTTGCGTGTTTCTTGTTACGTGTTACGTGTTGCGTGTTACTTTTTCTAACCGTACTGCCTGTTATTAGACGGCAGTTAATTTTAAACGGCTTCAAAAGTTTGTTAAGCGTTTTAAAATGTTGTTGGGCTAAAATTTCAGTTGGTGCCATATATACGGACTGATAGTTGTTTAAAGCGGTTTGGATTATTGCCGCCGCCGCAACAACTGTCTTACCGGATCCAACATCTCCCTGAAGAAGCCGGTTCATTGCTGTTGGTTTATTTAAATCATTAAGTATTTCTTTAACGGCCTTGGTTTGTGCTGATGTCAGTTTGAAGGGTAAATAATCAATAAATTTCTTAATTGATTTTATATTTTTTTTAAGTTCAGGCGCCGATTTTTTTCTTTTCCACTTATTTTTTCGGATTAAAAGTTTTAGTTGAATAAAAAATAATTCTTCGAATGCAAGCCGTTGTTTTGATTTACGCAATGCCTTTTGGTTTTCAGGGTAATGAATTTTTAAAATGGCCTCTTTTTTAGGTATTAAATTATATTCAGTTGTAATTTCAACAGGCAGATTTTCGTTTATTTGTTTTTTTACTTTAGGAAGTGTTCGGCTGATTATCTTTCGGAGATACTTATTGGAAATGCCGTAGGTTGTTGGATAAATTGGAACTAACCGGCCGGTGTCTTTTGTTGACTCTTCCCCGATCGAGTAGTTTGAAACTTGGTTTTTACTATCAATTATTTCGTATTCCGGAAAAATCATTTGATGCTGTCTGCCTCGTTGGGTAACTTTACCTGAAATTGAAACTAACCTGTTTGGCGCTAAACTGTCTTTAAGATAAGGTTGGTTAAACCATATTAAGTTAATTTCACCCGAGCTGTCTTTAAGAGTTGCTTTCTGGATTGTTTTCTGTTTTGAGGATCTTGTATAAGCGGATTTAATTTCAGTTATTGTTCCTATTAGAGTCACTTTCTTTCCGGGTTTTACTAAGCTGATTGGTGTAATTTGAGAAAAATCTTCGTGTCTGAAAGGGTAATGTTCGACTAAATCCTTAACCGTTCTAATTTCCAGTTTTTTAAGGCGCTCAGCCATCTTTGGCCCAACGCCTTTAACGTATCTGATGTTTGTGTCTAGATTTAAAACAGGTTTAGACGGCATTAATTAAAGTAAATAGAAAATAAAGGGAATGATTCCACTAAGTAACAAGGCAAAAGATGCAAGTATTATGAAAAATTTAGCAATTTTCTTTTTCTTTATTTTAAATTTCATGTTATTGTTTGCGCAGGCTGAAGCCTGCTATTCCGACTTTGGTTACCCGACCAGCAATAGCGAACTTTAGTTCGCGTTCTTTAAATATTATACTATAATAGTTTATCATGATTAAAATTAGGTGGTGGAAAAAACGGCGTAAAAGTAATCTGCCTTTTAAAAAACGATTAATTTATTTTATTCCGATTGGCGCCTTTATTGGTTTGGCCTTAGTTTTTCTTATTTCTTTAGCCGCTTTTGCTTGGGTGGCAAAAGATTTGCCGTCACCGGATAAAATAGTCAGAAGAGAGGGGTTTGCCACTAAGATATATGACAGAAACGGCCAGCTTTTATATGATGTTTACCGTCAGGCAAAAAGAACTCCCATTTCGTTGGACGAAGTACCTAATGAGCTTAAGTGGGCGACGATTGCAATAGAAGACAAAGAGTTTTATTCCCACCCGGGTTTCAGCTTAAAAGGTTATTTAAGAGCAATTTATAAAATAGTTTTTGAGCGGAAACTTCAAGGTGGTTCAACTTTAACTCAACAGTTGGTTAAAAACGCTTTGCTTACTTCAGATAGAACTTTAATGCGCAAATACAAGGAACTGGTATTGACTTTGCAGATTGAACGGAAATATTCAAAAGACGAAATTTTACAAATGTATTTAAATGAAGCGCCTTACGGTGGTCCGGCCTGGGGAGTAGAAGCGGCCGCCGAACGTTTTTTTAATAAATCAGCTAAAGAATTGAATTTAGTTGAATCAGCCGTTTTAGCCGGTTTACCGCAGAGGCCAACAGCTTATTCTCCGTATAGAGGTGACGTTTGGCAGGCAAGAACAAAAGATGTTTTAAGGCGAATGAGAGAGGACGGTTATATTACTAAAGAAGAGGAAAAAAAAGCAGCGGAACAATTAGGCGAAGTGACTTTTGCTTCTCCGGAAGGTATTTTGGAAGCGCCTCACTTTGTAATGTATGTTCGTAATTTATTAGCTGAAAGGTATGGCGATGAAATTGTAGAGGGAGGCGGGCTAAAAGTAACGACTACCCTGGATTTAGATTTTCACAAAACCGCTCAGGCGATAGTTTCAGAGGAGCTGGAAAAAGTAGAAGAGTTGAATATCACTAACGGCGCTTCAGTAGTTATTGAACCGGAGTCGGGAGAAATTTTAAGTATGGTTGGTTCTAAAGATTATGACAGCGAAGAAATAGACGGTAAATTTAATGTTATTGGTCAGGGATTACGCCAGCCGGGATCGGCGATCAAACCGGTGACTTATGTGACTGGGTTTAAAAAGGGCTATACCGCTTCAACAATGATAATGGATGTTCGGACAGTTTTTCCCATCAAGGGTCAAAAAGACTATATTCCGGTTAATTATGACGGCAGTTATCACGGCCCGCTGCAGGTAAGATATGCCTTAGGTAATTCGATTAATGTGCCGGCAGTGAAGATGTCAGCAATGGTCGGTTTGGAATCAATGTTAAAAACTGCAGAAGAAATGGGCATTTCTTCTTTATCGCCGACTAAAGAAAATTTACAGCGATTAGGCTTATCGACAACCCTAGGCGGCGGTGAAGTTAAACCGATTGAACTTGCCGGTGCCTATTTGTCTTTTGCTAATGGCGGGTTAAAACAGGAGCCGACAGCAATTTTAAAGGTTGAAGATAAAGAAGGAAAAGTGCTTTATGAGCATAAAAATGTTACCGGAAAAAGAGTTTTGTCGGAAGGCGAGTCTTTTTTAATAAGTGATATATTGTCCGACAACAGCGCCAGGACGTTGACATTTGGTCAGTCATCGAGATTAGTTATTCCCGGCCGTCAGGTAGCAGTTAAAACAGGAACAACTAACGACATGAAAGACAATTGGGCGGTTGGCTGGACGCCGGATATTTTGGTTTTATCATGGGTAGGAAATAATGATAATACGTCAATGAAAAGTGTTGCCTCCGGTATATCCGGTGCAACGCCGATTTGGCAAAAAACAATGATTGAAGCAATTAACCAATATGGGTACGAATCTTTTCAGATGCCGGAGAATATTGTTTCTGCTGAGGTTGATGCCGTTTCCGGCTATCGAGCCCACGATGGGTTTGAAGCTAGAACCGAATATTTCATTAAAGGTACCGAACCTTCCGGTAAAGACCCGATCCATGTACTTCTTAAGGTTTGTCCACAAACCGGACAGTTGGCTACTCCTCCCCAAATTGCCCGAGGAGAATATGAAGAAAAACAGTTTTTCAAATTTAAAGAAGAAGATCCGGTTTCCTGGGACGGTAAAAACCGTTGGCAGGAGGCGATATTGGCTTGGGTGGCAGACCAGGACGATCCGCAATATAACCCCCCGACTGAATATTGCGAAGTCGGTGGAACTATTGATTTAGGTATTGAATCACCAATTCATCAATCAACTGTCGGCAGTAAATTTACGGTTGAATTAAAAATTAAAAGCATTTATGAAATTAAAGAAGTTAAAGTTTATATTGACGGGGAAAAGAAAAAGACGTTTACAGAAAAACCTTACCAAATGGAATTAGAACTTGAAGACGGCACTTATACTTTAAAAGCCGAGGCCGACGATGTTGAGGGAAATAGATTTAGTCGGGAGAGTGAATTTGGAGTTAATGTTCCATGGGACTACTCCCCTTCTCCAACCCCGGAACCGACTGAAAAGCCAACTTCAACACCTACGCCGACTTCCGCTCCGGAACCTTCCCCAACCAAAGCTGTTACCGCTACTCCGACGCCGTAATAAGATGTAACCCCGAACCAGAGCAAGCACGGTTCAGGGCGAGGCACGTAACACGTAACCCCGAAACCAGAGCAAGCACGGTTCAGGGCAAGGCACAAGTTATGTATTAGCGCCCTTTAGGGTGCGTGAGGACGCTTAGACCGAGTTTCGCATTAACTTGTGAAGTTTCGTTTTATAGGAGTAAAATATTCGCCTGTAAAAAAGGTTTTCCCGCCTTGCGTTAAGGCAGTAGGGGCGGGGCTTGTCCCCGCCTGTGGTAGAGGCGTGTTGCATGCGCCCATTGGGTAATGTAGGAACGGGGCTTGTCCCCGTTCGGAATGAAGGCATACCGCTTTCATTCCACAGGTAACCACCGCAGTACCAGTAGCGGTACACGGCAGAAGGGTTACCTCTACACTTTGATAACTTGCTCTAAATGACCCTACACTGGTTTGTACTAGCAGACTTTAGTCTGCGTTTTGTTTATGCGATATCAAACGCGGATAGATGGGTTTGTTTGGCTTGGGCGGCGGTAGTATTGTAGTAGTAAGCCCGGAAGGTGTACTTGTAGTCGTTATTTTCGGTTTTATAAATATCAATTATTTCCAGTTTCCATAAAATTTGAGGATCAATTTTGTCTAAATATTTTTTGATTAA
>CAZBPF010000022.1:0-9839 GCA_964493745.1 uncultured Gammaproteobacteria bacterium | reverse complement strand
TTTTATCCTACGATAAACACTTTGACAGTCTTGATCTACCTCGTCAAAAACCATCTTAAGCTTTTTCAAAAGAAATGATAAAATAAGAAATAAGTCGTCCTTGTAGCCCCGGTACCACGTCGGGTACAGGGCAAATAAGTCCCTGTGGCTTAACTGGATAAAGCGTTCGCCTCCGAAGCGAAAGATTAGAGGTTCAAATCCTCTCAGGGACACAATAAAAATTTTCAAATTTTCAACCTGCCTCGCGGCAAGGCGGGTTTTTGAACATTGGGATTTATATTCGGTGGGATGACGGAGTTGGTTAAACGTGCTGGTTTCGAAAACCAGTGGGCCTTTGGCCCGCGCGAGTTCGAATCTCGCTCCCACCGCTAAAGGAGAGTTCGCCCTGCACCAGAGCGGAGCACGGTGCATGGCGCCATATACCGTATCTCGATAGAATCGAGATTCTGGTATAAGGCGAATCCTGTACCCTCCGCCTTCGTGTACCAAACTGCATTTGGTAGAATACCTAGTATGGGGAAAAAGAAAAAAGGGCTGAAGGCGAAAAGCTTAAGGCCTAAAGCTAAGAAAATCAAAAATATTATTAAAAAACGATGGTGGGTTGGGCCGGTAATTTTGATTTTAACCGGCTTAGGGTTATTTGTTTTTTTTCTCCGGTCACTGCCCTCACCAAAACAATTATCAGAGTTTCCTTATCCGGAATCAACTGAAATATTTGACCGCAACGATAACCTGCTTTACGAAATTCACGGAGAAGAAAACCGGGTACCAATAAACCTGAAAGATTTACCGGATCACTTAATTGATGCTACGTTAGCAATCGAAGACGAAAAATTTTACAACCACCACGGGTTTGACATCCGCGGGATTACCCGAGCATTAGTTTCAATATTTTTTGAACGGAAACTTGAAGGCGGCTCAACAATAACCCAACAGCTGGTTAAAAACGCCTTACTAACCCGGGAAAGAACAATAACCAGAAAATTTAAAGAAGCAGTTCTAACTATCCTTACTGAGCAATTCTACACTAAAGATGAAATATTGGAAATGTATTTCAACCAAATTCCTTACGGTGGGGTTTCCTACGGTATTGAAGCCGGAGCAAGAAGGTTTTTTAATAAATCAGCCGAGGATTTAAGTTTAGCCGAATCAGCACTTATGGCCGGACTGCCGGCCGCTCCAACCACTTATTCGCCCTTTATCCACCCGGATAAAGCCAAACAGAGACAGAAAACTGTTCTATACCGGATGAAACAATCCGGAAAAATTGACCAGGAAACCTATGACAAACTTAAAGATGAAAAATTGTCCTACGCTAAACCGGAAAACAAAATAAATGCTCCGCATTTCGTTTTTTATATCAAAGAAAAATTAATAGAAAAGTACGGTGAGAAAATTACCCATCAAGGAGGGCTTAAAGTTAAAACAACACTTGATCTGAAAATCCAAAACATGGCTGAGGAAATAGTTAAAGATGAAATTTCAAAACTGGCCGATGCCAATGCTTCCAACGGAGCAGTAATTATTACCGAACCAAAAACCGGTCAAATACTGGCGATGGTCGGTTCAAAAAACTATTTTGCAGAAGATATTGACGGCCAATATAATGTGACCGCCGCCCTCCGACAGCCCGGCTCAGCCATTAAACCAATCAATTATGTTACCGGCTTGGCCACTAAAAAAGTAACCCCGGCAACAATTTTTGCCGATATACCAACCTGTTTTACCGGCGGGCCTAAAACCTATTGTCCTCGAAATTACGACAGTTTATTCCACGGAGCCGTCCAATTACGATATGCACTGGGTAATTCTTTTAATATCCCGGCGGTGAGAATGCTAGCAATAAACGGCATTGAAGCCTTTATTGCTTCCGCTTCAGCTGCTGGTTTGGACAGTTTGGGTAAACGTGATCCGGCTGATTTCGGCTTATCGCTAACCCTCGGCGGCGGTGAAGTTAAAATGACCGAAATGGCGACTGCTTTCGGAACACTAGCTAATCTCGGCGTTAGAAAGGATTTAGTTTCAACTTTGAAAGTAGAAGACAGAAAAGGAGAAATCTTGGAAGAGTTTGTTAATCCGGGAGGAAAAAGAGTTTTTCCAATAGAATCTGCTTATCTAGTAAACCACATCCTGCAAGATAATGGTGCTAGAAGCGCCGCTTTCGGCTCTAATTCACTTCTGGTTATTAAAGACCATCCGGAAGTGGCTGTAAAAACCGGAACAACAAATGATAAACGTGATAATTGGACAGTTGGTTATACACCGGGATACGTAACCGTCGTTTGGGTCGGTAATAACGACAATTCGCCGATGGGATGGGTTGCCTCCGGTGTAACCGGCGCCTCGCCCATTTGGAATAAAATTATGACAAATTTATTGGAGGATAAAAAACAGCAGTGGCCGACTCAGCCGGCAAATATTGTTGGAGCGGCCGTTTGCAATGCAACCGGAGCAAAACCGCCGGAAGAGGGTTGTGATTCACGCTATGAATACTTTATTCAAGGCACAGTTCCTTCATCAAAGTCGCTGAATCAGCCAATTTTAATTGATAAAGAAACTGATATGCCTGTCCAGCCGGGCGAAGATTCTCCTAATGCTGAATGGCAGGAACGTCAAGCAGTCAAAGACCCGCTGGGAACAATTGTCTGTTTTGACTGCCCGCAAACCATTCCGGAAAAGCCGGTTATTGTTTCACCCTAATATTAGGAACTAGTAAAACTGGGTCTTTATCAAGCCAAGAATAACGGCTATAATATAAGTAATATAATGGGGCAGGTTAAAAAACTTCTAATTCTTCTGGGAAAACCGGGCTACTGGCTGGCTGTTTATATTATAAGACTGATACTTTTTATCACAAAAATACTTGGCGATTTGAAAATTAAATTTGCCAAAACGCGGCCACCTAAACAAATTACACTCCCTTTCCCAAAACGTAAAATTAATAAAAAAACCTTGGCACTAGTTTTAATTATTGTCGGAATGTTTTTAGTTCTGGCCGGAACACTAGTTAATCTTTTTGAAGACCTTCCTGAACCTGACCAACTGGTAGAAAGACCTTCGCCTTTAACTACCAAGATATATGATCGCAACGGTGAATTACTCTTTAAAATTTTCCGGGAAGAAAATCGGACGTTAGTAACCTTAGATAAAATTCCCGATCATATGATTAAAGCAACCCTGGCCATTGAAGACAAAAACTTTTTTGTCCACAACGGTTTATCATGGCGCGGAATTTTTAGGGCAGTCCGCCACAATATTTTAAATCCCGATCAAACGCTGATGGGCGGGTCAACAATAACCCAACAGTTAATAAAAAACTCTCTGCTTACTCCCGAGAAAACTTGGCGTCGGAAAGTTCAAGAAGCAATTTTATCAATTTGGGCTGAAAAGGTTTTCACCAAAGATGAAATTTTACAAATGTATTTTAATGAAATTCCCTACGGGGGAACCGCATACGGTGTTGAGGCAGCCAGCCAAAAATATTTTAATAAGCATGTCTGGGAATTAAACTCAGCCGAAACTTCACTACTTGCCGGCTTAACCCGCGCGCCTTCAGATTTTTCCCCATTCGGTTCATACCCCGAAAAGGCCAAACAACGCCAAAAACAAGTAATTACAGAAATGATAAAAGCCGGGTTTATTACTAAAAAAGAAGCCGAAAAAATTATCCTCGACCGGTTAAGATTTAATTTGGAAAAAGAAACAATTAAAGCTCCCCATTTTGTATTTTATGTTAAAGACTGGCTGATTGAAAATTTCGGCAAGGATATGGTCGAAAAAGGCGGTTTACAAGTAAAAACCACTCTGGATTGGTCAACTCAACAAAAAGTCCAATCAATCGTCAAAAACGAGGTGGACAGCTCAACAAACTTAAATGTCACTAACGGGGCTGCCTTAGTAATTAACCCGAAAAAAGGAGAAATAAAAGCAATGGTCGGCTCTAAAGATTATTTTGATTTTAAAAATGACGGAAATGTTAACGTTACTCTCAGACCGCGTCAACCCGGTTCGGCAATAAAACCAATAAATTACGCTGTTGCTTTACAAAAAGGATACACCGCGGCAACAATTCTCTCTGATACTCCAATAACCTACCGACTGCCGGGACAAAAACCATATTCTCCGGTAAATTATGACGGAAAATTCCGCGGTCAAATTTCGCTAAGAACAGCTCTCGGCTCTTCTTTAAACGTACCGGCAACCAAAGTTCTCTCCTCATACGGTGTAGATCAAATGATTGAGATGGGTGAGAAAATGGGTATTACCACCTGGGAAGAAAAAAGCCGGTTCGGTTTAGCTCTCACTTTAGGAGGCGGCGAAGTCAAAATGATTGATTTAGCACAAGCATACGCTACTTTAGCTAATTTAGGTAAAAAGGTTAATCTTAATCCTATACTAGAAATAAAAAACCAAAAAAACGAAATTATCTATCAACATCCTTGTATTAATACAGAAAACTGCTCAGAAAAAGTGGTTTTAAACCCCGGAATTGCCTTTATTATAAATGACATTTTATCCGATAACCAAGCACGAGAACTGGCTTTTGGGTCTAATTCTTTACTAAAAATCGCTGATCGTAAAGTAGCCGTAAAAACCGGAACAACAAATAATTTACGCGATAATTGGGCGATTGGTTACACGCCAAATATTGTTGTATCTGCTTGGGTCGGCAACAATGATAATTCTCCAATGAGCCGAATTGCCTCCGGTATTACAGGCGCAACTCCAATATGGCGCAAAATAACAAACACGCTAATGGAAAATGAAACTCTAAGCAACTGGGAAAAACCGGGGAATGTTATCCAAACAACAATATGTCGAACAACCGGGACACTGCCTTGTGTTGGCTGTCCACAAATAGTTGATGAGTATTTTTTAAAAGGGACTGAACCGTCAGAACATTGTTCATTAGAACCATCTCCTCCCCCCTTGGAATAGCAAACTTTAGTCTACGCATCTACCAAATACTATCAGCAATTATCCAATAAAGATTATTAACTACCTCGGGGAATTTTTGTTTGGCAATTTCAGGGTTGGTTTCTTCAGACATAATTACAAGAATATAAGGATTATTTGGAAGGTAAATAATGCCAGCATCGGAAACAACATCGTCCAAGTAGCCCACTTTGTGGGCAACCCTAATTCCTTCAGGAACACCAGCAGGAATTTCTCCTTCATAAATAGTATTTGTCATGTGGTTAAGCATTCTTTCGCTGTATTCATCTGAAATTAATTCTCCAAGATAGAGTTTTGTTAAGAATAAGCTGATATCTTCAGCAGTTGTTGTCTGGTCTTCCAAGCTAGTGTTTTTCATCCCCCATTCCAACATCAATGAATTTATTTTTGCGCTTCCTATTTCTTTTTGTAAAAGCTCCCAGGCCTGGTTGTCAGAATGCGATAACGCCCTCTCCGCTAACTCGCCAAAAGTTGATCCGCCTAATTCTTCTTCTAACTGATTTTCACCATCCTCTATAGTTTTATATACTCCAGCGACTACCGGTAGTTTTATCAAAGAAGCGGCCTTCATTTTTCGGGTTGAATATCTTTGCCAGGAAAAATCGTTTTCTAAAAAGTTAATTTTCACTGACCATTGGCCAGGTAAATCACTAATGTTCTCCTCTGCCCATTTATCAATTTTCGGTGTTAATTTATAAATTTCACTTTTAGACGAGTTAACCCTGGAAATATTTATTTCTTTTAAGGGAAATTTTATTTCCGGCGGATTTTGACGCCAGGAAGAAATCAGCCAAAAAGCAAACCCGGGAATAAGAGTTATCAAAAAGAGCAAAAGAATCCACAGGCGCATTTTTTTTTCGCTTTTAGAATTGTTTAAATCTGATACAAAATTAAGTTGTTTTAACATGAATACAAAATCCGAATTACTCTAATTAACCTAATTTCTAAATAAACTCCAATTAGTTAACTATTTAAGTTTATTATATATTGAGTTAAATATTAAATTTAATTCTTTGGCTTCTTGATGATATTCATCCGCTTGAGACTTTTCTTCAGGAACAGCTACTGCAATCATCCTTAGAAAATGCTTTGATTCACGCGCTTCTTTCTTACAGATACCAATTTTGTGTTTGAAGTCTCTTTTACTTTCTGCGTCATCAGCCTCACAGTAATTTGCCCCGACACTCGTCCCTGCTTTAACAAGTTGTGTTATTAAAGGTCTAGTTATTGAGTTTCTAGGTAATTTTGCACAAAATATAATAATATTCTCTCCAAACTTTCTGGTTCTGTCTTCTAAATCGTATTTTTTCTTATTAATTTTATCATTGGGCATTTTTTTAGGTCAATTAGAAATTAGATTAATTAGGTTAATTATATATTAATCCTTGTTTGGCTCCAATGTGTTGAACAACTGAAGAAGCATTTTTCATTGCTAATTCAAACGCGGTTTTTTTGTCCATCCCCTTAATTAAGCCAGCGACAAAACCACTGCCGAAAGCGTCGCCTGCACCGGTAACATCAACTGTATCTACTTCCGGAGCAGAAAGAAAATAGGGCTTGCTCTTTTTTTCTTCCACTAAATACGCTCCTTTAGTTCCGTCAGTAACAACTGTCAATGGTGCATTTAAACTGCCCACTTCGCTCCAAAACGACTGATGATTAAACTCCAACTCAATCAGACCCTCCATTTCATCACGGTTAAGATTAAAAACCTCCACTTGAGGAGCTAATTGTCTAATTCTATTTTTATCAGCCAACTCTTTTTTCCCGGGATTCCAGCCGACTTTTATTTTATTTTTACCGGCAAAGCTTATTATTTCCTCAGCTAGTTGTAAATTACCTTCCAGCGAAGTAACATAAAACCAGTCAGCTGACAATTCATCCCAACAAATATCCCCTTTTTCAAGCCGGGTACTGCCGCGATAAACCAAAATTGTCCGCTCACCGTCCGGACCAATAATAATTATTGAAGTATCGGTTGGCTCATCTTTTTGAACAAAAAACCTTTTGTCCACGCTTTCTTTTACTAATTGATTAACAATAAAACTGCCAAAAGGCCCTTTTCCAAATCGACAGTATACGCCGACCTTTAAACCCTGGCGGGCAAAACTAACTACCGAATTGGTTCCTCCCCCGCCTACTGAAATCTCTTTTTTATCAATATTAGTTTTTTCACCATAACTTTGACAAATAAATTTTTTCTCCTGATCAATAACTTTAAAATCGGCTGACTTCAAAAAAATATCAACAATTGCAGAACCAAAAGTAATAACGTCAAAAGACATGATTGATGATTGATGATTGATGATTAATGATTAATACCTGACAATTTCAATATTTTTAGTGTTTCTTTTTTAATTTCCTCAATTACCGGATACATTAAATTATAAACTTTAAATTTACCTTCATAATCGGCCAAAGAATTATCTAAAGATAATTTATAAACCATCCGTAATCTGGTATTGATATTAATTTTTGAAATTAAGCCTTCACTTACCGCTTTTTTAATATCTGCGGCAGGTACACCTGATCCGCCGTGAAGAGTTAACCATTTATCACCTACCGCCCGCTTAATTTCCCTTAATTTATCAAAATCTAAACGTTCCGGCTGATTAGGGTCCATGCCGTGCCGATTACCGACAAAAACGGCAACCAAATCCACTCCGGTTCTTTCAACAAACTCAGCTGCTTTTTCCGGAGTAGTATCAACAAGCTGGGGTTCACCTTCAACCAAAACACCCTCTGGATAAGCTAGTTCTACTGTTTTTTTAGTTAAATTAATATTATCCTCCCAATCCAGCTTTGAACCGTCAAAGTGAACTAAATCAAACCCGTTATCAATTACCCGCTTAACGGTTTCAATGTCACGTCCATGGTCAAAATTTAGAAAAATAGGCAAATTCTCTTGATGCCCAATACAAGCAAATCTGGTAATACCCCAAAACTTTTCTTCACCAGGAGAAATTTGTAAAATCGCCGGTTGTGCGGCTTCTTGTAAACCTTCTACAACGCCGCGGTAAATTGCAAAATCGTCACAGTTGAAAGCAAAAATAACTTGGCTGTCTAAAATTTCTTGTAAACGCATAACGTATAATAACATAATATTGGCTAAAGGCTGAAGGCTAAAGGCTAAAGGCTAAAGGCTGAAGGCCAAGAGCAAAAAAATGAACAAAGAAAAACAATTGGTTAAACAAGTTTTAACGGGGGATAAAAAGGCAATTGAGAGGTTTTATAATGAATATAAAAAGCCATTGCTGTCATTTGTTCGTAAACGGGTTAAAAATAACCGGGACGCACAAGATATAACTCAAGAAACTTTAATATCAGGACTTAATTCTCTGCCTAATTTTAATTTTAAATCTTCCCTTTTCTCCTGGCTGTGTGCTATTGCCAAACATGAAATTGCCGACTTCTATCGAAAAAGAAAATTAAAAACTATTGTTTTTTCCAAAATACCGGCCCTTGAACCATGGGCTGATCAAGCCCTAGGCCCTCAGGGAGAATACCTTAAAGACGAAATTAAGGAGGAAATTAAAATTGCTTTAGAAAACTTGTCCGAGGGATATTCTAAAATCTTACGACTTAAATATATAGAGGGGATGACAATGAAAAAAATTGCTCAGAAATTATCAATTACCGCTAAAGCCGTTGAATCACGGCTTTACCGGGCAAGAAAAAAATTTCGTTCAGCATGGAAAAAAAATCACTAAAATCATCAACGAAAAGAATTGCCTACTTAAGTCTTTTATTAATTTTAAAAGAGACGTGGCTTCTCTTTTCCAATATTATCGGTCTAATCTATCACCCCTTCTTAACTTTGCGAAAAATTCGCAAAAAACGCGATTTATCCCAAGCCGCTTTAGTATCACTAACCGTTGCTTTGCCACTACTAACAGCTGTTTTTACAACCGGAGTAATTTACCTGGCGATGAAAATTTTCGGAATTAACTTTCCCTCTTTTTTCAAAAGAGGAATCCTCTTCCTTGATTTCCTGACTTTCGTCCTAACTTCTTTTATTCTTATTTATCTTTTTTATTGGGTTTACCAAGTAATTACTAAAAACAATTATTCGTTGTTTATAGAAAAAAAATGAGCAAAGATAGATATATTAGCCCTGTCAATACTTGGCGGTTAAACAAAAAAAGATTAAATCCGCTTTCTAAAAACCCGGGTCTTTTTAAAAAAATGTACGAACGCCAGTTGAAGATTAGAAATGCTCCGGAAGTTCCATCTAATTTTGAAAGATATCAAAAGAAAGATAATCCACAACCACCACGAACAAGAGTAGAAAAAACCACCAATTAAAACACTACAATGATTCGAATGATTGTAGTGTTAGCTAAACTTGACGGGAGAAGTAAGTTTACAGTAAGCTAAAAATATAATGCCACAGATTTCTCGATGGAAATTAAAACCAGAAGTGTGGGACCAAATCTTCAATATTCTAATTAAAGCAATTAGGCGAACGCGCAAAAAAGATAAAGCAGAACTCTTCTTAAATTTTCTATTAACCCCAACTGAACAAAAAATGGTTGCTAAAAGATTAACTGCGGCGTTAATGTTACAAAAAGGAGCAACTTATGATGAGATACACTTAGCGATTCATCTTAGTCCGTCAACAATTGCAAAAGTAAAATATAATCTGGAAGTTTATCCGGAATATAAAATAATTGTTGAAAGATTATTAGAAGATGAGCTCTTTAAAAAGGCCTTTTTAAAGTTCGCAAAAGCATATGGAAAGTTTTTTTCCATAGGAAAAGGCGGCAATTTTTGGTACGAGGTTTCTAAAAGCGCTGAGAAAAAAATTAAAAATAAAGTCTTCTAAGTTAATTAATACTACAATGATTCGAATGATTATAGTAATTACCGTATAATTATTGAAA
>CAZBPF010000021.1:0-10281 GCA_964493745.1 uncultured Gammaproteobacteria bacterium | reverse complement strand
AGGACACATAATAAGTATCCTCTTTTTCGAAGAACTCCCGGGCGGTTAAAAAACCGTATCCATCCGAGCAACTACATCTTGCAAAAAAAGGAAAAAATTAGGTAAAATTTAATCAAGCTTCAGATTCTGCGGCAGGAGATCATCCAGTTGATTAGCTGGGTAATCGGGGATAAGCTCCAGCACTCTTTTGAGCCATTTCCATGGATTTACCCTATGCTGCTGGCAGGTGCCAAAAAACGAATAAAACATGGCTGTTCGTTCTGCTCCGCTATGAGATCCGGCAAACAGATAGTTTTTCCGCCCAAGAGCATTGGGACGAATGCTGTTTTCAACCAGGTTGTTGTCTATCTCTAACATTCCATCATAAAGAAATGCCAACAATGTATCCCAGCGGGGAATGATATAATTTAAAGCATTGCCCAGCGGACTTTTAGGTAAAACATCCCTATACATTTTACTCAGCTCCCTGCCCAACTCATTAGCAATAGGAAGCGATTTGTTCAGGCGCAACTCTTTGCGTTGGTCAGCAGTTAATTCCTGCTCCCTGGCTTCACGCTCTATAGCGTAGAGTTCCTGTATTTGGCCCATGACATAACCTGCCCGCTCCCTGTCATAATCCAGGGCTTTTTCAAATTTCCGCCTGGCATGTGCCCAGCAACCGAGAAGGGTTATGTTTTCCTTTTTGCCAAACCACTTGTATACTTGGTAGCCATCAGTCTGAAGGTAGCCGGTAAAATCTTTCAGAAGTTTCTTTGGTCCTTCCCGGCTCCGGCCATGCTGATAATTAAAGAACACAGCTCCTCGCATTGGAGAATAGTAAACCCAATGATATCCCTGGTGGGTCCGGCCTTTCTTGTGCTTATCCAGTACCCTGATTGGGGTCTCATCCACCTGGAGATAACCTTCATTTAATACCTTGTTCTTCAAACGTTCATATAAAGGCCCAAGCAGTTCTGCGGTTTGTATGCTCCAACTATTGACCGTGGATGAGCTTATATTTATGTTTTCTCTTTTGAAACGCTGTCTTTGCCTGTAAACCGGGAGGTGGTCAACATATTTGTCCACATGAAGTTGCGCCAGAAGACCGGGACCGGCTATTCCTTTTTCAATGGGCCGGCTGGGGAGGTCTCCTGTAATGATTTTCTCTTTCTCCGGGTCAACATATTTTGGTCGAATATATTTTTTTACATACAGTTTCCCGGGTATATATTCCAGCTCTTTTGTCTCTTCCTTACCTATTTGTCTGAGCCCATCGGTCGACCGGTCAGGTTCAATAACAATTTCTTCTTCGGGCAGGTGAGTTGGAAACTCTGCTCTCCCCGGGTGCTTCTTTTTCGGCTTTTTCCGGGTATATTCGACTTTTTCTGTTTTAGAAGTATCCTGTTGGGAGGCTTCCACTTGTTCATCTTCAAAGGGAAGCTTTTTCTGGGCTACCGACTCATTACTGATAAAACGCTCCCGCTTGGCTCCATAAAGTAACCTTTGCAGCTCAGATATTCGGAACTTGAGATATTCTATCTCCTGACAGGTTTGATTATAGTTGGATTCTAATTGCTCATGGGAGGTTTTTAACTGGACAACATGATCCAACAGTTCTTCGCGGGTCATATTTTCGTAGCCCTGTTGCATACATGGGCAAATATAATAAATGAGCTCTTGTTATCAAAGACTTGAAGAGGGTTTTTGTTTTTTTTTATAATTTTTCACGATGGTATCGTTTCCTGGTTTTGATATCTTTCAGTGATATGCCTTCAAGGATGAGCATAAGGGTTCTGCGGGTTATTTTAACTGAGTTTTTACCTTCTTCAAACGAAGGTAGTTCAAAAGTTCCCTTCTCCAGTCTTTTATAATAGATCACAAAACCTGTTTGATCCCATACTAAAAGTTTTATAAGGCTGCGCCGTCGGTTCATAAATATAAAAACATCACCTGTCATGGGATTTTGCCCCAGATGGTTGATCACCAAACCGCACAGCCCGTCAAAACTCTTGCGCATATCAGTGGGTCTGCTGTAGAGATAATACTGGGCTGTGGTGGGGAACCCGTATAACATACCCGAACGCTTTAATAAATACGAAGAGTTATTCCACTGCTAAACTCCACCTCAACTTTGGGTTGATTAAAATGTTCCACCCGATCATTAGCATCGGAATTAACAACTTCCAGGGGCAGAAAACCATTATCCGGGCTATTGGTTGAGGATTGCCTGTACTTTTGCATCCAATAAAGGAAAGTCGAATACTTGATTCCGTGGTCCCGGCTAAATTGTTTTTGGGTCTTGCTGGATTCTTTCCACTTTTCAATCAGGGTAAACATCTTGTCTCGTTTGTTCTTGTCTTGCATAAGTCTTGTTTTTAGCCACAAAGCTAAACAGCTAAGCAATCACATACAAGATGGGTTGGTCGGATGCATACCTTCAACCACTTTTGGGGGTCGATGTCAAGTTTCTTGCAAGTCCCAAAGAAACTGTAGAACATTGCGATGTTTTTGGCCGCATCATGTGATCCGGCAAACAAAAAGTTTTTACGTCCCAGAGCCAGGGGGCGAATGGAGTTTTCCACCAGGTTGCTGTCTATCTCCAGCATTCCATTGGTAAGATAGTTCTGCAGGCTGGTCCATCGATTTTTGCAATACTCAAAAGCTTTACCTATGGGACTCTTTGGCATTACAGATCCTTTGTGTTTGTTTATATATGCTCCTATTTCGTTGATCACTGGGAGAGATTTTTCCAGTCTCAGGGCATGCCTTTGGTCGTGGGATAGATTTTCATCCCGTGCGATGGCCTCAATGGCATAAAGAATCTGTATAAGACTAAGGACATGAGAGGCGCGCTCCTGATCGTTCTTCAAGGCGGCATCAAAGTAACGCCTTGCATGCGCCCAACAAGATAAATGGGTCAACCCTGCTTTTTTTGCCAAAAAGGTATAGCCGCTGTAGCCGTCGGTTTGTACAAATCCGCGGAAAGAGCTCAAGTCGTCGATGGGGCCGTTGGCCGATCGGCTCTTATAATACTCAAACAGCACGCTTTTTGACAATGGAGCATACCTAACCCACATGTACCCTTGGTGACACCTCCCTTTTTTGTTGCGATCCTGTACTTTTATTGGTGATTCATCGATCATTTGATAGATTTCCCTGAAAACATGTAATCGATGTACCGCGTACAAAGGTCGTAACAAATTGGCTCCGAGCTTTATCCACGATTCCAGCGTGGAGTCCGGGATAGTAACACCCAGTTGGATAAGCATTTGGCGAGTGCGGTAAACCGGTAGGTGATACAGGTATTTATTGGTAAAGATCATCCCCAGCAAATTGGCGCTGGCCATGCACTTGTGAATCGGCCTGTTTAAAGGAGCGATTACTTGCTTTTGGTTGGCCTTCTCGTCTTCTTTGGTGATGTATTTGTTACGAATATAACGATTGACATGCAATTTAGCAGGCGTATAATCCAGTTCTTCGGTGGTTTCCTGACCAATACACACCATGCTTGTGGTGTCTTCTTTGGGCTCCATAACAATTTCATTAACAGGAAGATGCTTGGGCAGCTGCATGCGGCCGGGATGTTCTTTTCTGACTTTTTTGCGTTCGTATTCTATGCGGATCTTCTCCTGTTCTTCTTTAACAGTCTTGCAAACAGCAGCAAGCTCCTCTTCAAAGGATAGTGTTAGTTGATCAGGGTGAACCTGAGGGATAAAACGCTCCCGTTTGGAACCAAATATTAAACGACGCATTTGGTCATTCTGGAAGGCAAGATACTCTACATCCTGAGTAAGCTTTCGTATGGCAGAGTCTTTTTCCGAGATAACAGCCTCTTTCTCCAAGAGAGCAGCCTCCAGAGCCGAAATTTTGGCATCCAGTTGTGCAGTATTTTGGTTGTGTGAAAGGTGCTGTTTTTCCATGCACAAATATAATATTAAATATTTGATTGACAAATGTTTAACCTGTTTTTTTACAAAATATTTAACTGATTTTAAACCGCTTTTTTCGTTTCAAATCTTTAAAGGAAAGACCTTCCAAAATCATCATTAGTTCTTCTCGGGTAATGAGTCGCGATGGTGTTTTATCCTGGTCGCCTAAAGAATACCTGCCTCGCTCCAGACGTTTGTAAAACAGGGCAAAGCCATCCCCATCCCAAAACAGCAGCTTGATATGTGTTCCGGCGCGATTTATGAAGATGAATACGGAACCATTGACGGGATCCCTCTTCAAGATATTGCGCACGATTCCGGCCAAGCCGTCAAACCCATTACGCATATCAACAGGCTTGCAGCACAAATAGTACTGCAAGTTTGCACTTAGTCCAATCATGGGTTAGTAAATTTTTAGGCACATGCCGTTTGGAAAAGTAAGGGTCATTTGTGGTAATCGCTCATCCTGCGAGGAGCCGTCTGCCACAGACTCCCGAGATGATATCGGGCTATCTGAATCCACCGGCTGATTATGAATGCCGAACGAGCCAAGATCTATGAACTTAAAGCTGGTCTCGCTTTCAACCTTTTGAGTTTTTTGTCTGGCTTTGTATTTGCACACCCAGTATTGCATCTTGTAGCGGGATACTCCGATTTGTTTTGCATAACTTGCAATGGTTTGGCCACTGCGCTGCTGAAGGGCAACATGCTCAAGCATGCGCTGATTTAAAGATTCTCTGTGTTTCATGAGTTTTTTTGGCAAAGGTAGTCGCCAGGATCATGCGAGAAAAGACGTCATTGCTGGGGTGGATACGATTCATTGCTACTTTTTTTGAATTTATGTAATTCCTTTTGCCAATATTTTCTTTGTTAATTGTAATTCTTTGTTCATTTCTTTCCCCAAATTCATCGTAAAAAAGATACGGTAAAATTGCTTCTCTTAATGATCTAGTTAAATAACCATTTTTACGAAAACCTTCCAAAATATACCAATGCAAATCTCTATTCATATCCAAAACAGCTCCAATATATTTACCATTATCATTTTTTATAAAAAAGAACTTATAAGAGGGTATTTCACAACCAGGATTATCATCTAGCTCTGGTTCTTTTTCCCACACTTTTGCAAATTCTACATTATTATTAATTTTTCGAAGGAAAATGGTCTCCTCATTTCTCCCCGCATTCATTATTTCAATAAATTTTTTAATATCTTCTTCTTTCATCATTTATATTTTATACTTCAATAAAAAGCTTATAAAAATCAATAAAAATAGATTTTTGATAGAATTAGATTAGTTCTCCCCCCTATTATAAGTTTCCCCCAAAAAATATATCCTAATTTTAAACACGAAAGACCTTTCACTCAAATTAAATCGTTCTATCATTTCTCACTTTTAATATCAGGCAAATCTTAAAATACAACAAAAATATTTTTTGGTTATTCTTTTACCCTGTATGACACTCTCTGCTGCAGTAATAGCAACCATTTACTTGCCTGTATTCTTTCCTGGCAGCAGCTACCGCAGGGCGACAACTAGTAAAATCTCCTAAATATTTCCGGTTTTCCTCACTGGGCATATAACTACACCCTAGTTTGTGAACTTCATGATCACCATTAGCTTGTGCTCTTTTGTTTACATAATAACGTGCCATAATAACCTCCTATATTTTAATTATATACAAAGGTTAAGCTAAAATCCAAGAAATCAAATTAAAACAGAAGGGATTTATTAACAGAGTTTTAACTAAATGGTGAAAACGGTGTTAGTTTTATTCTGACGCTTCCACTATCTTAATTTCCTTATCAGTTAAACCATAAAGCTCATAAACCTTTTGGTCTATTTCTTTCTCAAGGGACTGAATTTTGTCAACAATATCTTTGTATTTTTCCTTTTGTTTTTCAAAATAATCAAGCCATTCCGACTCTGAATCAAGGGTAAGTTTATATTTTTGCTTTTTTAATTCTTTTTTAAAGTCTTTAAAAGAGAGGTCAAACCACTTATTGAGTTTTTTGTTAATTTTTAATTCTGGAAAATGATTTGAAAGTAATTTCTTGAATTTATTGTCAATGTTTTGACTTTCCCTGGTTAAATCCATTATTTTATCAGTTTTCGATAAAAGCGACTCTTTATTTTTTTCGGATATATCGGGAATTGGTATTTGCTCAAAATATTGCGGTTTAACTTCTATATAGCCTCCGCTACGGATAACACAAATACTTGTAAGGTAATACCAAATAAGTTTAGAATTTAATATAGATGTCAAAAATTTATCTTTTGTGGGAAGAATTACAGCTGGAGCATTTATATAGGCTCCTGTATCATCAAATGCAAACTTATTTCCTTTTTGAAGATTAGGAAAAACTATTTTTTCTTTCTCAAAATTCGAGTAGTAATCAACCGAATCTTGGATTTCGAACCATTTATATTTGCCCGGTTTTCTTCCTTTTTTTTCGTCTTTGGATTTTCTTGGTGTAAGGCTTTCTTTGTATTTTTCAAGATGATTCTTAATTAAAGGATATTCATCGATATCAATTCCCCTGCGGGTGAAGATAATATACTTATCATTTTGAGGGATAATCCATTTTCTTAAATCTTTTCCCTCATATAGTTTTTTTATTATTTGAGATTCCGCTTTGCTTTTTAATTTAATTTCATTTTTAAAGGAAGAATCAACAATAAAAGCCTGATTACAACCAGTCACAATACCTCTGTTAGTCTTACCATAATATTCTTTGATTGTCTTTAATTTTGTTATTTTATAAATTAGACTGACTTCATCAATACTCTTAAAATCCCAGTTTTCTGACTTTAACGAATTTTGCTCAACACTTACAGGGATATACATTTCAATATCAATTACTTTACCTTGGCTATTTTTAGGAATCTTTATGTATTGAAAAGTATTTTCAGAATCAAAATCATTTTGTGCAATTAGTATGATGGGATAGGTGGTTGCACCCTCAAATATTTGTACTTCCGTAAAATCAACATATCTGAGAAATTTAACATTGTTTTGAAGATATTCCCGCAATGTAACACCGGCAGTTGTTTTATCGAAAGTATTAGAGATAAACCCAAACAAACCTGTTTTTGATTTCAGAAGCTGGAATGATTTTTCGTAGAAATAGGTAAATAAATCCCCGGATGGATTAAAAACTTTATAATTGGTTTCAAGATAATCTCTTATTTCGCCTAATAATTCTGCACGAACATAAGGCGGATTACCAATAACCACATTAAAACCTCCTTTATCAAATACCTCGGGAAATTCTTTTTCCCAATCAAAAGCTTTGTCCCTGGCAACCTCCGGATCGTCAATTAATGAATTCCCGCATTTGATGTTTTTGTTTAGTTTGTTGAGCTTTCTTCCCTTTTGTGCTGTACGAAGCCAGAGCGAAAGCTTGGCAATTTCAACCGATTCTTCGTTTAAATCAACACCATAGATGTTCTTTTCGAGGATGTCTGTGGTGATATCTGAGAATACAATACTCCCGCCTAAAAGTTGTGCTCTGAGTTCATCAACTTTTTGATGTTCCTTAATTAAAAAATCCAGCGTTTGATTCAAAAAAGCCCCGGAACCACACGCCGGGTCAAGAATTGTAAGAGATAAAAGCCAATCGCGATATTTGCTAAGTTTTTCATCAAGATTTTTCACAATCTTTTTATTCCTGTTTCTTCTGCCTTTAGCATATTCTTTATCAACAATACCTAACTCGGCTTTCTTTTCCTCGCAGAGATTCCCGAGAGTGTTTTCAACGATATATTTTGTTATATACTTTGGTGTATAAAATATCCCTTCTTTTTTACGCCTTGTTTTTTGTTGCTCAATAGCCTCACCTTTGATTTCTGCTTGTACAAGCTCAATTTCGCCCAAAGAGTGTTCAAAAATGTGTCCGAGGATATTTACATCTACATCGGTCTCAAAATCGTATTTACTGAGTTGTAAGGTGTGTTTATATAAAATTTCATCATCAATCGAGATGTTATCAAGCACCTCATCCGGTGCGAAAAGTCCTCCGTTGTAGGGAAAGATTTCGTATTTTTTCCCTTTATAACCCGTATTCAGATAATCAAAATATTTTTTAAATCGGTGGTATAACGGGAAATATTCGTCGTATTTATCTTTCAGGTCAGTCCATTGTTGAACAATTTCACTAATCGAATTGGGCGGGAGCAATAATCTATCCTCGGCAAAAAATATGAATAAAAATCGGTCGAGAAGTTTCTGGGTCTTTTTAAATAAAAGCAATTTATCATTTTCCGGGTTATTCTTAACCAAATTGTTAAAGATTTCTCTTCTGAATTTTGAATAATCCGCATACAACTTTTTGGTGACATCCTCTTCTTCTAAAACCGATGAGTCCTTAATCCTAAGAGGAAGGTCGTTTAACAAGTTATCTTTCGAAAGACAAAGCCACAGTAAAGAAAAATCTTCTTTATCCAGGTTGAAAAGGTCGAATTCAATGTAATCAACCGCATTTTGGATATAAAAACGAAGTTTTTCAAAGTTTGAAGTAATTACGTAAACGCAATTCGGATGGTGATTTTTATATCCGAAAGCCTGCGTTTCCACTGTATCAAGGTCGGTGGTATCGGTGGATTTTAATTCAATCACTGCAACTGCTCTATCCTCTTTCAGTATAGCTCCGTCTGCTTTTTTGCTGTCAGAAACATTCTTTTGTTCGGTAGTAAGATTAAACCCGGGGTTAGGGTTGAGCGTGTATTCGAATATATTAACAAAAAGCTCTCTTAAAAATCCCTCCTGGAACTGCTCTTCTTTTGAATTTTTAATGTTTTCCTGAATCTCGGAGTTTCCAAAGTATTTTTGAAATGCTTTGGATTTTTTATCAATAAGCTTTGAATCAAGCTCGTCTAAATATTTTTTCTCAACTGATTTCTGAAATAAACTCATCTGTTTTTGGAATCTGTTGTTCTTATAAAATCTGTTGCTCTAAGTTACAATTTTCAGTTTAAAACATGGCATGTAAAATTTAACAAAGTGCGGGAAAGCAGGATGAGTCTTTGTTTGGTGCCCAGCGATTGTTTATTTGATTGTTAACAGAGATTATCACTAGAGGTCCCAAGTATTAATCAAATCCTTAATTGTTATTCTTTTCTTCATTGAACCATCCAACAATTTACCATTTGGCGAAAGATGAATATTAAACTTACCATTCGAATCACTTGGAAATCTATACAGGCCAAAATCAAGCCTTAATCTCTTAGAAATGATAGGAAAAACTACTGATGGGTTTTCATTTTTTCCATATACCCTATAATGTTCATTGAAAAATTTAATCCAGGAAAGAACACTCACAAATTCGTCATCTGTTAATTCAAAATTTGTTTCATCCACTATGTTAATATCATCTGGAAGCCTTTTTTGTATTTCTTTTAACATGGTTGTTTTTTTCATAAGTTTTGTTTTTTAGATTGAAAATCATATAAACGTTATTGTAGAATCTTTGGGGAATGGTTTATTTCTTATTTTACTGGTTTACCTTTATATGCTTTCATAATTCATTTTCAAAATTCATAGTTATCTTTTCTATTTTATGTTTGTTACAGGAAAAAATACCGTTTTCTAATATTAGGAATTTATTATTTTAATTGCCTCATTTAACTGATGTACAAATGGATTTTAACACTAATTTTTTAGATTATTATAAAAATTAATTCATAATAGGGTGACGTAGTCTTAAAAGGGTGACCTCTTTCTCTTTATTTAGTAGACTTTTACCTGTTTAATTTCCCTTACTTCGTAAAGTACCATTGCATAATAATCAACATTTTGTTCATTAAATAATGCCATTTTGAATCTTACGTCAATTATCTCATATTTAAAAATTTTATCGTCCAAAGTCTCTGTCTTTTTTATGAATTCATTTACCTTATTTACAAGGTCATCATAGTGGATAGATTTGATGATTTCTATTTGCTTCATATTTAAAACTTTTAAGTGTTAGTGAAAAAATAAATTTATTATCTTTATTCAACAAAAACAAAGGCGGTATGAAACAAATTAAGATTTACGGAAAATGATCTTGAAGCATTAGAATAAGAAGACGAATTGCTAATGGTTAATATTGACCATCCTTATATTTTGGGTATTTGATGTCATTTTTTAGATACGATATGGCTCGCATTGAATTTTGCAGTTCTAAGCAAAAGAGTTTAACAGCTTTGGCTCACCAATTATTTGTGCGGGTAGTATAATAGCTTAATTTTGGTCAAATTGACAAAACAAAAGAATAATTTTTAAGGAATTGAGCGAAAAAGTAAAAAAAAGATTTTAAAATGTAAAAACCATTTTGAACAGGAACGTTGACTATGGTTTATTTTGTCGAAATGGCCCGTTTGTAGATTGA
>CAZBPF010000020.1:0-10483 GCA_964493745.1 uncultured Gammaproteobacteria bacterium | reverse complement strand
AAAAATATAAATCAATAGTTAGTGATGTAAAGGGAAAATATGGTGAAAAAATAGTCGAGGAAAATGAAAAAGTAAGAAAAGAAATTGAAGAAAGGTTGGAAAAGTTAGATTTATGAAAGAAATAGTTGTTGACACTTCTGTACTAATTGAATTTCTTCGAGTAAGTGATCGAAAAACTGTTTATGAGACAATTCTTGACAAGGGTTTTCTTCCGGTTTTAAGCTTTATTAGTATAGCTGAGTTATGGGCGGGAAAGAGTGTTTGGGAAAATGAAGAAATAAGGACTGTTTTAGAAAAACTTATTTCAGGTGTTAGAGTCGTTTATCCGAATTATGAAATTTTGACTAAATCCGGCCGTTTAAGAGCCGAATACGATATTTCACTGCCGGATTGTTTTATTGCCGCTTTGGCCTTAAATAGGGATTTACCTTTAGTAACTCTTAACCAAAAAGATTTTCTTCCAATAACTAATTTGCAGGTTATTTGACTTTGTTTAAATAATTAATTCTATGTTATAATCTCAACAACAAAATTGTTTGAAGGAGGTGAAAAATATGTTTAGAGAAATAGGAGAGGGCTTGGAATTTAGGAAGGATTTAGACTTGTGGGCAGAGAATTCAGCATGGGTTTTGAATGGTGTAGCTTTGCCTAGGAGTGGATTTGTTGTTGCTGGACAGGAGTTAGGGACTAGAGAAACGGTTGAATTGGGAGATCAATTGATACGGATTAGGGATAGTATACTTAAAGAAGATCCGGATGTGAGTAGATGGAATGCTTTTTTTGAAGCAAGGAGGATTGTTTTGGATAATGTCGAGAAAGCTGTGTTTTTAAGGAGAGAACAAGATGTAAGCGATATTTGTGACTGAAATTTAGTTCAGTTCAGTTATTTCAGTATATGTTGATCTAAATTTTCTTAACTTGTAGTTCGTCGGCTTGTTTTATCTCCTTAGCGTTGGTAGCGGAAAGAATTTTTTCTTCAAAATCTTTCGGCCAGTCGGGAGCATGGACGATAACAACGTCGTCTAAATTCAAGCCGGCTTTTCGTCTTGCCCGCTGAATATCACGGATTAAATCTCTGGCTTTGCCTTCGGCTTTTAATTTCGGAGTGATTTCCGTATCCAGGTCAACCTTTAATTCGCCCTTTCCATCAGTTAACTGTACCTCTTTAACATTAAGTTCTTCCTCAATTAGTTTTATTAGTTCAGGATTAGCTTTTAGCTGATAGCTGTTAGCTGTTAGCTGCATGAGCGGCTGGCGGACGCGAATGCCTTCGGCCTTCCTAATCGCATGCCCCTGACCAACTATCTCTCGGACTGTTTCCATTTTTTCTTCCAGGTCCTTGTCAATTGCTTTTTCATCAACCTCCGGCCAGAAACAAAGGTGAACCGATTCCGGTTGGTCATCAGTGTTCAGAGTTTGGTAGACAACTTCTGTTATAAACGGGATGATCGGCGCACAAGCTTTGGCAAATAAAACTAGAACATGTTTTAAAGTCCAAAGAGCTTTCTTATCACCGTCAGCAAATCTTTTCCGGGAACGGCGGATATACCAAGTTGATAAATCTTCGATATAAGGAGCAATTAAATTAGCTGCGTTAGGTGTTTGATAATTTTCTAGTTCAGTTTCCATTTCCTTGACTAAACGATTGGTTCTGGAAATAATCCATTGGTCAAGAATATGGTCCGGCTGTTTTTCTAATTTTTCAGGTGTTTGATGTAAATTGTCATATATTTGCCAAAAACGCAGAGAATTGGTTAGGGGAATAGTTACTGTTTTAATCATCTCCTCACATCCGGACTCGATGATTTTTGCTGTTGCAGTTACTCCCATCATTAACGGGCTTTTCATCAATACGTATCTGAGTGCATCTCCTCCGTATTTTTTAAGAATTTTTTGTGGATCAGGGTAATTGCCAAAACTTTTGCTCATTTTTCTGCCGTCTGTTCCGCGGAGTACTCCTGAAACAACACAATTTTTAAAACTTTCCGATTCAAATAAAGCGGTTGAAAGAACATGGAGATAGTAAAACCAGGCGCGAAGTTGAGCGGTGTATTCCGAAATAAAATCAGCCGGAAAACTTTCTTCAAATTGGTTCTTGTTTTCAAAAGGGTAATGAAGTTCGGCGTAAGGCATTGAGCCGGATTCCATCCAGCAGTCAAGTACTTCTTTTACTCGTTCCATTTGGCCGTCACATTTTTTACAGTCAAACTTAATTTTGTCAATATCGGGTCGGTGTAGGTCAGTAACTTTCATTTTCGAACGTTTTTCAATTTCTTCGATTGAACCAAAAACTTCAATTTCTTCGCATTTTTGACATTCCCAAACAGGCATTCCTGTTGCCCAATAACGTGTTCTGGAAACACACCAGTCTGGAGCGGTTTCTATTGTGTTTTGAAATCGGCCGTGTTTAAAATGTTCAGGCACCCAGTGGATTTTTTCATTATTTTCAATTAAACCGTCTTTGATTTTTTGAATATTAACAAACCAGTTTTTCTGAGCCATATAAATTAAAGGGGTTTCACACCGGTAGCAGTAGGGGTAAGAATGGGTGTAATCTTCCGTGTTAATTAAAAGGTTTCTTTTTTTCAAATCATCAATAACTAACTGGTTGGCATCGCGGACATAAGTGCCCGCCCATTCTCCCATTTCTTGAGTATATTTGCCGTCCTTATCAACGTTGACAATAACCGGAATGTCGTGTTCTTGAGCGGCCTGAAAATCTTCTTCGCCAAACCCCGGTGCTTCGTGAACTAAACCGGTACCCTCCTCAGTGGAGACAAAGTCAGTTACAATTACCCGCAGTCCTTTTTTCTTATCGACCTTTAAATGAGGGAAAAGCTGTTCGTAATGCCAGCCAACTAGTTCATTTCCCTTAAGCTCTTTAACTATTTCTTTTTCTGGGAAATATTTTTCTTTTAAATCTTTAGCTAGAATATAGTTTTCGTCGTTAACTTTCAGTTGAACATATTTAATATCATTCCCGACAGCAATTGCAGTATTAGCCGGTAGTGTCCAGGGAGTAGTAGTCCAAGCAAGAAGGTAAAGGTTTTCTTTGCCTTTAACTTTGAATTTAACAGTAACCGCTTGGTCGGTCATTTCTGTATAGCTGTTGTCCATTGCAATTTCAAACTTGGAAACCGGGGTTGAACAGCGCGGGCAGTAAAGAGAAACTCGGTAACCTTTATAGACAAGTCCCTGATCGTAGAGCTGTTTAAATGCCCAGATAACTGATTCCATGTAATCCAAATCCATGGTTCGGTAGGCATTTTCCATATCTACCCAGCGTCCAACGTGATCAATGTACCAAACCCATTCTTCTGAAGTTTCCGATACATAATTGCGGCATTCTTGAATAAATTTTTCTAATCCAATCTCTTCAATATCACTTCTGTTTTTTAACCCCAGTTTTTTTTCAACACTGTTTTCAACCGGTAAGCCGTGGCAGTCCCATCCCCAAACTCGTCTGACACGTTTACCCTTCATTGTATGAAAACGAGGATAGACGTCTTTGGCAATACTGCCGAGGAGTGTTCCGTAGTGGGGTAGCCCGGTGACAAAAGGTGGACCGTCATAAAAACGATAAGTGTTTTCTTTTTCGCGTTGTTCAATTGATTTTTCAAAAATATTGTTATCTTTCCAATATTCTATCGTTTTTGATTCTTGGTCAAAAATTTTAAGTTTGGATGGAATTTTTTCTGGAAAATATTTTTTAGTCATAATAAAGAAAATCCCGACTTATTGCCGGGTTATGGTTGTCCAGCCGGTCTGCGCTGGACTTATTTAATAATAATAATTTGGTTTTCTAAACTTTGTTTACTCATCAGTTGGTTTTATTATAACAGTTGGATAAGTAAGAAAACAAGGTGATGTGATAGAATTATCTCATGAACGAAAAAGAAAAAAAACTGGTTCAGTCGCTGTTAAAAAATATACCTGAAGTTGACTTAGCTTATCTCATTGGCTCAGCTGTTAGTGGACACCAGCGTAAAGACAGTGATTTAGACTTGGCTCTGGTAGTTAATGCAGAAAATTTTAAAAATTTTGATTACGGCAAAGTGCATTTAAAAGTTCAAGCAGTTTTGAGTGATGTAAATTTGGATCTTCGGGTTATTTTGCCTGATAAAACTGATTATGTTTATTTATATCAGGTTGCGCAGGGAAAACTAATCTACTCAAAAACTGAATCTGCCCGAATTGAATTTGAAAAAAAGGCAATGCTTCATTATTTTGATACTCAACATATTCGAGATATTTTTCATTATTATTTAGATGAGAGGATAGAGGAGGGGACTTATGGTCGATAAAGATCTTATTTATAAACACCTTGAATTTTTAGAAGATTCATTAACAAGAATCCGAAATATGGATTTTAGTTTGGATACGGTTTTAGTGGACGTTGATGTTCAAGACCTGCTGGACCGTCGGATGCAAAAAGCAATTGAAGCAGCGATTGATATTGCTGCTCATATTGTAGCCAGTGGAAAAATGGGAAGAGCAAAAAGCGCCGGAGAATTATTTATTATTTTAGGTAATCAAAATATTTTGCCAAAGGATCTTAGTCAAAGATTAGCTGAGGCGGCTGGATTTAGAAACATAATTGTACACCAGTATGCGGAAATTGATTACCGTTTAGCTTATTCAGACCTAGATAAGAAGTTAGAAGATTTAGAAAAATTTGCTTCAAAAATAAAGAACCATCTTTGATCTTAAATTACAACCGGGTTAGTTTAATCCGGAACTGTTCAAGCAGTCCCTTTTGTCTTTTTGAATATTGGTACATGAAGTAATTGTCCATAGTAATTCCGCCAATCGGGAGAAGAGGAATCAGTTTCCAGGGTAACCCGGCCTTTATAAAAAGAAAAACCAATAAAAGAGCGGCCACCCTTCCCGCTGAAAGTACAAATTCTCTTTGAGTGAAAAAATTAAGCTTTTGCCGTTTACCAAGTTGGTAAACTAAAATTGTTCTCGGAATATTGACAAAAAGGGTAGCTAGCTGATAAATCGGGTCAGTTAAAGCAACTATCAGTGGTTGACTGGCCGCTGCCCGAAGAAGCCACAAGGTTGATTTAACCAGGTTGCCGGCGGCAAACGGCTTGTATTTAAAATGTTTAAGCTTTCTGCTGATCCACTGGTTTCCAATAAAAGCAATAAGCAAGCTCAATGTGGTTAAACCGCCGATTTGCGTGAAGTTAGTTATTACTGAATAAAGAACAAGCGGCCAAATTGCTCCGTCAATAGCGATTCTAAACCCACGGAAGAAAAAAACACAATTCAAATTTCTTTTTTTGGATTTAAAAATTCCGGAGATAAGATTTTTGAAAGGCATTAGATCATTTTTATGGTTATATTCATCAAGAAAAATCGGTAAAGTAGAAACAGTAAGCAGTAAAACACTGGCCAAAAGCAAGCTGGGAAAACCAAAACGGGCGGCAAAAAAACCTCCGGCTAGAGGAGCAAGTGTTCTTACTAACTGTGATAAAGTTGAGGCATTGGTTATATTTTTTATTAAATTTTTTTCTTTAGTTACGCTGGAAAAAGCGGTGTGATAAGGAAGCCAATGTAAAGTCAGCTGTATTCCTCCGAGTAAGGCGGTTATCCAGATTAAATTTGGAGTATCAGGGAGCATTGACAAAAAAGTAAGGTAAATTGCGGCAATAAAACTCGAAATAAACATAGAAAAATCCGGTCCGAATTTAGAAATTATTTTTGCAGTTGGATAAGCCGCAATTAATGTTGCTATTCGATGAATAAGATAAAATAAAATAGCACTCGATAAACTGTGAGTTGTCTGGTAAATATATATTGGTATAAGAATGCCTAAAACACCGAAGGCAAAATCCCTGATTGCCGTATTTAGGTAGATTCCTGACAGGCCTTTTAATTTTGGTAAGTAATTCCAATGAGGCAGGTAAGATAAATTGGCCGGATGTCCGTTTCCGTTTGGCATATTTACAATGTACAGTTTTTTGCCCCTAAATTTCAAGTAGCGATTGTAGTAGCAGAATTTATTCTGCGTTGCATCAGTTATAAATCATCTTCTTGCTGTTAGCTTATTGCACTTGGCATTTAGCATTTAGCCTTTGGCCTTTGGCCTTTGGCCAAATATGTTATACTAATTAAACAATGAACGTGATAAGAGCAAAAGAGTTGATGCGAAAAGAAAGTTTAAAAAAAGTTTCTCCGGAAGAAAAAATTACTTCTGCAATTAGTCAATTAAAAAGCACTCACGATGCAGTTTTTGTTTGCTCCGAAAACCAATATCAAGGGGCAGTGAATTTGTATCACTCTTTTTTGGGGAAAAAATGGAGTCAGGAGCAGAAAATTAAAACCTGCTTGTATCAACCGCCAAGATTGGGTTTGGATACGCCGATTGAAGAAATTGCCCGTTTAATGGTTGAAGGCAGGATTTACCGTCTGCCTGTTTTGTCCGATGACCAACTTCGCGGGGTTGTATATGCAGAAGACCTTTTATTACAGGCGGCGAAATTAGATTTTTTCCAGGAGCCGATTGACCAAACAATTACGCCAAGGGAACCAATATTTATAGAAAAAAAAGAAACGATTACTACAGCAATTCACCAAATGTTAAAAGCAAATACCAACCGTCTTTTGGTCAGCACTAAGCAGAAGCTGGAGGGAATATTGACTTTGTATGATTTGCGAATGATTTATTCCGAGCCGAGGGATCGTGTTTCCGGTGTTTTAAGCAGAACACCGATTAAAAAGGAGTTCGGCGATAAAAAAGTGGAGCAGTTTTATAAGCCGTCTGTGGTTACTATTGATATTAATAGTTCTTTAGCCAAAGCGGTGAACTTAATGCTTGAAAAAGAAATCGGCAGTTTAGTTGTCACTGAAAACGGCACTAAAAATATTTACGGTTTGGTCAGCTGGCGCGACTTTTTAAAATTAATTACCAAAATGGATGAAGAGGGTATTGAGGTTTCATTCTCCCAGCTTTTCACCAGGAAAAGTCTGCGTTTAGCCAAGCAGGCAACAATAGACAAATTGCAGTGGCTGGTTGATAATAATCCATTATTTGCCGAGAAAGTTAAACGCGTTGATCTTAAATTAGAAGAAGTAGCTAAATCAAAAGACAATATTCGTTTGCCGTTAATGGAGGTTACGGCGATGGTGAGATTAAAAAAAGGCAATGAATTACTGCGGTCAGAAGCTAAAGGAAGAACAGTAAAGTACATGGTCGACGAAGTCTTTGATAATATTAAGCGTCTTCTTCGGAAAGATTCTTAACTTCCTTAAATGGTCAATGTTAAATGGATAAATGTTAAATTTGAATTATGATTGATACTCATGCTCATTTGAATCTTCCCAAATATTTAAGTCGTATTGATGAAGTTATTGACAATTGCCGTCAAGCTGGATTAACAGGAGTTGTAGTTGCCAGTGCTGATTTGGAGGAATCGAAAAAGGCAATAGAGTTAGCTAAAAAATATCCAGATTTTCTTTACGGTATGGTCGGGATACATCCGCAAAATACAAATCCTAAATCCGAATTTCTAATTTCTAAACAAATCCAAATGCTCAAAATTCTAATTGAGGAAAACAGAAAATACATTGTAGCTGTAGGTGAAACAGGGTTGGATGACAGTGAGCCGCCTCCTGGAGAAGAGAAACGGAGCCTGGAAGAACAGAAAAAATTGTTTATCGGACAATTAGAATTGGCGGTTAAATATAATTTACCGGTTGTTATTCACGCCCGCGGCCTAGTCGATGAGGTGATTGAAATTATTTCTGAATTTGAAAATTGTAAATTGAAAATTGAAAATTCCCCGCGGCTGCGGGGCGGAGTATTTCACTGTTACGCCGGCGGTAAAAAAAGAATTTCTAAAATTCTAGATTTGCCTGGTGAGTGGTATTTTGGCATTGACGGCAATATTACTTATGACCAAGGTCTGCAAAATGTAGTTGCCGAAATTCCCCGCGACCGGCTGGTGTTGGAAACCGATTCACCTTGGCTGACTCCTGAGCCGCACCGCGGCGAAACTAACACTCCGGCTTACTTGCCGCTTATCGCTGCCCAAGTTGGCGAAATTTGGGATACAGGGGTTGATGAGGTTGGCCAAATTACTACCGCCAATACCCAAAAACTATTTCGTTTGTCTACTTAGAGCTACGACCCGCTTCGACGCGAGACGAGCCGTCGTTGTAAGTGGACGGCTTAGTCATTCCAGATTTGGTTGACGCTGGAGATTAGGTCGGGGTAGGGGATATAATCGTAGAGTTTATCCTGCCAGTCTTCTTTGGTGATGTCAATATGAGGGTCAATGCCGCTGCCTTCAATCGGCTGTCCGTCTGATCGAAGGGTTAAGCGGTGGACCAAAAACATTGAATACTTCTCGGTTTCTGATATTTGGTTTTCCAAGGGAAATACGCGTTCGATGGTTCCCCATCCTTTAGTGGTTGTGCCGACTAACACGCCGACATTGTATTTTTTAAGAACCGAAGCAAAAATTTCAGCTGACGATTGCGTGTTTTCGTTAATAAGAACAACCACTTTTTTATACCTGACTAAACTTGGCATCCAGCCGAGTTGAGTTTTGTGATCTTCTTTGTCTCCCTGATGAAAGTATTGATAAGCGTATTGGTCATTGCCGATGAATGGCCCGAGGAAATAGGGAAGTCCGTCAACTGCTCCACCGACATTGTTCCTTAAATCGATTATTAAGGTATCAAGTTTATCGGCCTGATCAAATTTTTGGGTGATTCGTTGAAGGTCTTCAAGCGTTGTCGGTGAAAATTTTGTTAAATGTAAATGCAGAATTTCCGGTTGGATTAAATTGTATTCAATGGTTGGGGCAATGCCTTGGGTATCATAGTTTTCCTTGGCTTTTTCATCACCTAAAACCTGTTGAGCTTCTTTTGTTTTTTCTAATTCTATTTTAGCTTCGGTTGATTCCTTAGCACTTGATTCTAGCTGGGTAATTTTTTCCTCGGCTTTTTGATTAATTTCTTCCTGTGATGCATCTTTTTCTACATCTAGTTCCTGATAATAATCTTTGTCGGTTTGATTTTGTACTCGTTTTTGTAAAGCGAGTTCGTCTTTTTGAACATAAAGGCGGCTTCGGCCGAAAGGTTTTAGGTTGGCCAAAACAATGTCGGCCAACTGTTGAGTAAATTCCTTCTTCTCATCTTTATTATTATAATCTCTTAATCTTTCTTCTAGTTTTTCCGCCAGGCATTGTTTAGTTTGGCAGTTCCATTCTTGGGGTTGTTCGGTAATTTTTTCAACGCCTTTAGCATATAGAGTAGTCAGGTTGTTTTCTTCCGGCTTCTGCCAGTAGTTTTCATTGATTTTGTCATAAACCTCGAGAAGAAAGGCCAGGTATTTATTGGATGAAACGCCTTGTATTTTTTGTGCCGCCTGGTCAGACTGAAAATAAACATATCCACCCGTTGCTCCGCCAAGGAGAATTATTAAAACACTAACAGCAATAATTATTTTTTTATTTATTTTCATCGAATTCTGGTATGACGCGAACTGAAGTTCGCTATTCCGTTCGGAGTAGCAGACTTCAGTCTGCGTTAATTTCAATTATAATATAACATGTCTAAAAAGTTTATTAAACGAGAAGAGGATTTTATTTGTGACTATTGTGGCACTGAAGTTAAAGGAACAGGTTACACCGACCATTGTCCGGATTGCTTATGGTCAAAGCATGTTGACGTTGATCCCGGCGATCGCCAGGAAACCTGCCGGGGGATGATGAAACCGATTGCGGCGGAGAGGAAAGGGGATTCCTGGCGGATTTACTATAAGTGCCAAAAATGCGGTTACCGGTATGTTAACCGCGCCGCCCCAAACGACAATGTCGATAAAATAATTGAGTTGTCCAAAAACCCGATTAGCTGCAGAAATTGAAGAAATAAATAGTCAGGAGATTCAAATAATTTGAAGATAATAATCTGTTTTATTAATTTAAAATCTGTACATAAACTCATATATTGCGGCATCTTGGGCGTCTAACCATTGTGGGTTTTCATATATCCATAAAACAGAGTGGTACTCGTTTCCTAAAATAATTTTGGCCCCGTCTCCTTTGAAAATAAAAATGTCAATTGCTCTGCCTGAAAATACACCTTTATCTTGAGTTAATGACACACTTTCCGGAAAAGCTTTGTTTGCTTCAATAACAATGTCGATGTCTGAACTCATTGTCGCTGGGCCGTTTTCTTTAGACATTGATCCAAAAACTCCTACTCTATTTTCCTCACTGGCATGAAATATTGCTGTAAAAAGATCCTTGAGTTCATTATCATTCCATTCGTTTGATCTTAATTTGTCAATTGCATCTCTGTTTAACCCTTGTTTAATATTTTTTAATTCGGCTTCTTCTACACCAATATCTTCTGCTACGCAATGATAGACTTCTCCTATTAATTTATTTACTCGGTCAGTTCCTTTATTTTGTTCTGGAGTAGGCATAATTGATGTTTATTATACTATAAGATATAGGAATTAACTAGT
>CAZBPF010000019.1:11093-11332 GCA_964493745.1 uncultured Gammaproteobacteria bacterium | reverse complement strand
ACCTGAGACCTCTGTCTTATCAGGACAGCGCTCTTGCCAACTGAGCTAACGGCCCGCTTTCGTATGACTACGGCGAGGCAAGCCCGCCATGTACCGTGCTTGCCATGTATCCAACGTGGTACATGGGTGGGCGGTAGAGGACTCGAACCCCTGGCCTTTTCTACGTCAAAGAAACGCTCTAGCCAACTGAGCTAACCGCCCGACTTTATAAATTTGTCAAACAACGAGCTTATATGCTT
>CAZBPF010000019.1:0-10993 GCA_964493745.1 uncultured Gammaproteobacteria bacterium | reverse complement strand
CTCTAGCCTCAGCCAGAGGCTGATGAGCCTTTGGCTCAAACTGAGCTAACCGCCCGACTTTATAAATTTGTCAAACAACGAGCTTATATGCTTTGTTAAGCAAACTCTAGCCTCAGCCAGAGGCTGATGAGCCTTTGGCTCAAACTGAGCTAACCGCCCTTGTAAATTAGATTTTAACATTACTCTTATCTACCTTCAACTAATATTGTAATATTAAAATAATGGTAATTTCATCTCCAAGAAAAAGAAACCGATTGCCAGATTACGATTATTCTGCTCCGGGTTGGTATTATATTACTGTTTGTACATATAAATTGCACTGCTGGTTTGGGAAAATTGAGGATGGAAAAATGCAATTAAATAAAATTGGGAAAATTGTTGAACAGTGTTGGGAAAAAACCCCGAAACATTTTAACAGAATTGAACTGGATGAATATATAGTTATGCCAAATCATGTGCATGGAATAATTATTATTAATTCCAATGACGTAGGGAACGCAGATCTGCGTTCCCTACAAAAAAACGATCGTACTAAAATGTTATTATCAAAGGTTATTCACGGTTTTAAGTCAACAGTAACTAGAAAAATCAGAAAACAACTCAATGAATATGCTTTTGCTTGGCAAAGGTCATTCTATGACCATATTATTCGTAATGAAAAATCACTATATAAAATTCGAAACTACATTCACAATAATCCAATTAGGTGGTATGTGGATAAAAATAATCCGCTGAATCTACCTTAGAAAACATGGGTTTTTATTTCTGGGGCTAATGTTTGCCGTTGATTTATATATTTGGTATATTAATGACAGGGAGATTCAGACTCCCCAGGTAAATAAAATGACTAAAAAGGGCTTATTGGTATTAGTTGGTGTAGTCGGTGTAATCGGTTTAATTGTTTTTATTTTCACCGGCGACCTTGGTGCAAAAAAAGCAGCGATTTCTTTGGATGCTTACCCGTCAGCAACGGTTTTTATTGACGGGCGTGAGGCAGGATCGACTCCTTATGAGAACGACAATATTGAAGCAGGTGAAGTTGATATTCGCCTGGTACCTGAACAAGGCGAAATTGATCAGGTCTGGGAGAGAAAATTAGTTCTCAATCCGAACACCCAGACCTTTATTAGTCGGGAATTTGACACCAATGCGGAGCTTTCCGGAGGTAGGTTGATATATTTGGAAAAAACGGCATCGCGTGATCAGGCGGGCTTGGTGGTTACTTGTCGGCCGGATGACTGTTCAGTGAGTGTTGATAATCAAATGCAGGGTTCTACACCATTAAACCTGGAAAATGTTGAGGAAGGGGAGCATCGGATTTCAATTTTTGCGCCCGGTTATAAAGAAGTTGAGATTATGGCACGTACTCTAAGCGGATACCGATTAGTAGCTGAGGTGGAATTGATAAAACAAGAAGAAACGCTAACGGAAGAATTGACCCCGACACCGAGCCAGTCTGCAATGGTTGTTCCACAGGTTGTTATTAAAGAAACACCAACGGGTTGGCTTAGGGTAAGAAGCGGCCCGGGTACCAGTTATGAGGAGTTAGGTAGAGTTGAGCCGGGTGAAGAGTTCAACTTTTTAGAAGAGGATTCTGGCTGGTACAAAATAGAATACGAGGAAGGTGAAGAGGGTTGGGTTTCAGAAGATTACGCGGAAAAGTCAGAATGATTTTTTTTGATTAGTTTTTTTAGATAGATAATTAAAAAGGTAAAACCTACTCCGACCATTAAAAAGGCCCAAACTTTTTGACGGCTGTTTAATTGAAGAACTAAACTGCCTAAACCGGCTGAAAACAGCCAGTAAGTAACCGCGGTTACCGGCTGTGAAAAGCCGGCTTTTAGAAATAAGTGATGTAGGTGTTCAGCATCGCCCCAGACCGGTACTTTACCTTTTGAAATTCGTCTGATAATTGCCCAGATACCGTCAAGCATAGGAATTCCAAGGGTTAAAATAACCGTTGCTAATTTAGCTCCGGAAAGAATAGCTAAAACGGCAATAAGCAGTCCGGCTAGACTTTTCCCGCTGTAGCCCGGCATAATTTTTTGCGGCGGAAAATTATAAGGTAAAAATCCGAGATAAGATCCGGAAACCGCTCCGGCAAGAATAATTACCGGCCATTGGGTTATATCTTGAATAAACCTTAAGCTTAATATGCCGATAACCATGCTCGTAATGGCGATAAACCCGGGCAGCTGGCCGGCGACTCCGGCTGACCAGCCGATGACATTCATACACCATAAAATCCAAATTAAGCTGACTAAATTGGCAATGTTTACCGGACCGAAATTAACGTTTAGGTTGATAATTCCTCCAAGTGGATTGGTAATAAAATTAATTTTGATACCGGAATAAATAATTATTATTCCGGCTAGGCCGTTGGTTAATAAACGCAGGTATGGGTTAAGATTAAAAATGTCGTCGAAAATACCGACAATTACTGTCAAAAGAGCGGCGGCTAAAATTGCTTTTAAATGTGGATCCGGAGAAAGAAAAACTAAACTGGTTAAAAAAATAGCAATAAAACAGCTGATTCCTCCGCCCCTGGGTATTGGCTTTTGGTGTGTAATATTTTCCCTTTTTTCTTTTTTGGGATCTTCAAGCCAATTATTTTTTTTAAAAAACCAGATGGTTAAGGGGGTTGTTGCCGCCGATATAATTAACGAAAGAGCCGTTGGAAAAATTAAGTGCTTCATTTTAAAGAATAATTTGGATAATTTTAATTAAGGTTATTAGTGAAAAAAACGTAAAAATTGTGCTTACCCAGCTTAAACAGTAACTGTAGAATTTCTTCTTTTCAATAAATAATGAAGCCAAAAATGAGTTTAAAAGAAAAATTGTTGAAGAGAAGCCGGGTAATAAAAATAAATTTATAGGTGAAGTAAGCTGGGTTTGACCCCAGGGTCTAGAATAAAATAGCGGTACTTGGGGAGGAAGTTTGGTAAAAAAAACAATAATTATTGTTAATTGAGCGGCTATTAATATTAATGATACTAACTGCGCTTTAAAAATATTTTTGTTCAGCCATAAATGACCGATGTTGGTTAATAGATTTAAACGTTTTTTTTCCGGCATTCAATATTTTTTAGTTACCCAGTATTCCAGTCTTTTTCCAAATAATAATTTTGTTTGAGCATCAAGCCCGGGCAAAACAGACATAAATAGCGTTGCTACCGGCATCAAGATCCACTGCAATAAATAGAAGACTTTTTGCCATAAGGATAGGTTTTTATCTTTTTTGGGCTGAAGTTTCCAGTCAAGAAGAATAGTTACTGCCAGTGAAACTAAACATATGGTCAAGATTATTTGAGAAAATTTAGGTAGGTTATAACCGAGTGCGGTTTGAAAAAATTTTGGGTTTAGGAGGGGAGGAAGCGAAGCGCCTAAAGTAAGAATAAACCAATTTGTTGGCCAAAGTAGATGAGTATAAAAAAGCTTGTAGATTCTAAGTGTTTTAACTAAAAAGGGGATTTCTTTATCTTTTAATGCTCTTTGAACAGCGTAAGGAATGTCGGTTGCCCCCCAGGCGTGGCGCTGGCACTGTAAATAGCGGTTTTTAAGCGCTTCCCAATAAGTTTTTCCTTCCGGAGCATCTATACTTACCGGCGCAAATATTGGTTTAACTTTAACTTTGCCTTTTTTTTCAAAAAAAGCTTGTAAAAATATATGCCAATCTTCCGGTATAATATCAGTATCCCAATATCCTACTTCATCAAGCAGTTTATAACTAATCGAATAGGTGGAATGATTAAAAAATAGACCGTCGGGATCTTGCAAGTGAGACAAATATATAATACTGCTGATGACACCAATAATTCTGACCGGAGCCGGCACTTGATAAAGATTATTATGCCAAAAAATCGGTGCCTGCCAAAAGGTTAAGAAGCGGTTTTTTGTTTTTGCGAATTCATAGGTTAGCGCCGCGAAATAATTTTGATTAAATCTAGCATCGGCATCACAGGTAGTAATAATCAAGTTGTCTATATCTAGTTTTTGTTTATCGACTAATTCTTTTTTTGCTTCTTTAGCTGCCCAGGCCTCATTGGATGCCTTTCCTTTAATTTCGCCGGGAATATCATCCGGGTGGTAAGTAGCAAAAATTTGTAAAAAATTATTTTTGTATTTTTTAACTAGCTCTTCAGCCCTTTGTTTGTGGCCTTTGGCCCTTTGTTCCATTGCTAAAACAACAATTAATTTTTTTTGAGGATCAATATGTTTTTGTTTGGATAGGGAATCGAGATTTTTAGATATTGTTTTAATGTTCTCGTTATAGTTTGGAATTAAAACGACGTGTTTTAAATCATCCCAGTTAAACCAAGTCTTTTCTTTTTCATTCTGATATTTTTCGTACCAGTCAATATTTTTTGTTTTATTAATTTTTAGATATCCCCTGACACCTAAAACAGCTGCTTTAAAAGACTGATACAGCCAGTAGACGAGAAAGGCGATAACAAAATAAGCAACCAGCCGAGGAACAAGTATTGATCCCCAAATTAAAAAGAGAATAATGTTCCAGGAAAGCAGACCGGGAATCATTTCTAAAAACCGATAAAACCTTGTTTTATTACTATTCATTGTTTAAAAATACCCTGCTTAATAATCAGCGGTTGATCTATTTTATCATTTTCTGGGAAATAGCGGTTCCGGGGCTGTAATCTTTCCCGTAAACGTTTCAGTTATTTTCTTAGCTGTTTGAGGCATAAACGGTTGAAGATTAAAAGCAATAAAATGCAGGTTTTGAATAGTTTTTTTAAGTTCTTTTTCTTGTTTGTCGGCTTTTAACTCCCATATTCTTTTTTTTGTAAACATCTGATTAGTTGCTGAAATGCTCCGTTCCGATTCATTCCAAATAATATTCAGGGTCGAAGCCAAGTTAAAATTATTTATTTTCTTGTTTAAACCGTTGAAAAACTTTGTTTTCGGCTTTTTATTAACCGATATATTGTTTTTTTCACAAAGTTTAGCCGTTCTGGAAACGAGATTACCGAGAGCGTTGGCAAGATCAGCATTATATTTTTTGGTGTAGCGTCGGATGCTGATATTAGTGTCATTGTGGGTTGGAAATGATGAGGCAATTAGGTAGCGGGTTCCGTCAACGCCGAATTTTTCCACTAATTCTTCAGGTGTAATAAAATTTCCTAGAGATTTTGACATTTTTTTGTCTTTCATGATATAAAAGCTGTGGACGAAAGTTTTTTTAGGCAGAGGTAATTTTGCTGACAAGAGCATTGCCTGCCAGATAACGGTGTGAAACCAGAGAATTTCTTTACCTAAAACGTGTACGTCAGCCGGCCAAAATTCTTTTTTATCTTTTAAAAACCGGGTGGCACTGTAATAATTTATCAAGGCGTCAACCCAAACATAAATTGTTTGAGATTTATCCCAGGGTACAGGAATACCCCAGTCAACTTTTGCCCTGGTAAAAGATATGTCGTGAACGTTGCTTTTTAGTTTAGCTAAAACCTCGTTACGTTTACCTTCGGGTAAAATATAATTTGTCTGATCATCTTCAATAAGTTTTATAAGATGTGGAACATACTTGGAAAGGCGAAAAAACCAATTTTCCTCTTTTTGCTTTACTGTTTGGTGAGGAGGGTGGAGAGGACAATGGCCGTTTTCTAAGTCTGATTCTGTTAAAAACTTTTCACAGCCAATACAGTATAGGCCTTCATATTTGGATTTATATAAGTCGCCTTGGTCGTATATTTTCTGGAAAAGTTCTTTGACTACTTTTTCATGTCTAGGATCAGTTGTTCTGATAAAAAAGTCGTTGCTGATATTCAAACTTTGCCATGCCTTTTGAAACCGAGGTGAAATTTTATTACAAAATTCTTGCGGTGACAAACCGCTTTTTTTTGCTGATTCAGCTACTTTTGCTCCGTGTTCATCAGTACCGGTGAGAAAAAACACATTTTTGTTTTTTAATCGCTGATATCTGGCAACAATATCGGCGGCAATAGTTGTGCAGGTATGGCCGATATGAGGCACATCATTTACGTAATAAATCGGCGTAGTTATGTAAAATTTTTTGGGCATTTTATTTCTTTTTGGGCTTTTTGGCGTCATCGGCTTTTTTTGGGGAAGGTAGTTTTTTAGCTAATTTTCTCTTTATTCTTGCCGCCTTGTTTTTATGAAAGATATTTCTTTTTGCGGCTTTATCAACAGCGGAATAAACTTTGTCCAAGTTTTTTTTGGTTGGATTTTCATTAAAAGTTTTTATTGCCTTTTTGGCTTTCTTTTTGGCTTTTAAATTATATTTCCGTTTTTTTTGCTGGTTTCTTAGTGCCTTTGCGGCTGATTTGGTTACTGGCATAATTAGTTAGTCTTTATTTTATCATTTGGTTGTTAGACTAGCAAGAAGTTGATATACTGGCATTGATGATAAAGGCAATATTTAAAAACGGGTCGAAGATTTTTTCCAAGAAGCAGTCGAGTATTTTTTCAGCAGCGGCTATTTTGGGTTTTACCTTCAGTATTTCAGCTTTTCTAGGAATTTTTCGTGACCGTCTTTTATACGCCAGATTTTTTGCTTGCTGTGCCGCCGAACTTGATGTTTATAATGCCGCTTTCAGAATACCGGAAATTGTTTTTCAACTGCTTGTTTTAGGAACTCTTTCCGCCGCTTTTATACCGGTTTTTAGTGAGGAGTTGGGCAAAAGTAAAAAAAAGTCGTATAAGGTTGCTTCGTCAGTTTTAAACTTACTGGTCTTGATTTTTTTGGTTTTAGGCGGCCTAATAGTCGTATTTTCAAAAACTTTGTCCGGGTTAGTTGCGGCCGGTTTTTCAGAGGAGCAGATTTTGTTAATGAGCCGGTTGATGAAAGTAATTGTTCTATCTCAAATGTTTTTTTTGTTGAGTAATTTTTTGACTTCAATTTTGCAAACTTATCAGCGATTTTTGGTCCCGGCATTAGCGCCGATGGTTTACAATATAGGGATTATTATCGGCATACAGGTTTTGTCTCCTTATTTCGGCATATGGGGGCCGGCGTTTGGTGTTTTATTGGGCTCCGTGCTTCATTTTGCAGTTCAGCTGCCGCTAGTAATCAGAATCGGGTTTAAATATTTCCCGGTTATTGATTTTAATCTTTCCGGTGTGAAAAAAATGCTTACATTAATGCCGCCGAGGACAATTGCTTTGGGTATAAAGGAGTTTCAATCAACAATTATTCTGATAGTCGGAAGCAGTCTAACCGCCGGCCATTTGTCTTTGTTCTATTTAGGTCAGCGGCTGACAAGTTTTTTCTCAAGGGTTTTCGGCGTAACTATCGGGCAGGCCTCTTTGCCGGTTTTGTCTCGTGAAGCGAGCAGAAACAGACATTCTCAGTTTGCAAAAACTTTGGCCGGTTCATTACTCCAGGCGGTTTTTTTAGCATTACCGACAGCGGTTATTTTTTTAATTTTAAGAATTCCTTTGGTTCGGTTGGCTTACGGAGCTAAAGATTTTCCTTGGAAAGCAACTTTAATTACCGGACAAGTAATTGCTTTTTTGGTGCCGTTAGTAGTTTCCGGAACAATTAATGATATTCTGGGCCGAGGTTTTTATGCCCTTCAAGACACAAAAACACCGTTGATAATATCTTGGATTTCGTTGTTTATTTTTGTCGGTATTGCTGTGGGTTACGAGATACTCGGGAAAACAAGTGTCATTGGTTTAGCTCTTGCCAGTAGTGTCGGTTCTTTAATCCAGTCATTTATTCTAGTTGGTCTTTTGTTTAAAAAAATCAAAGTTAAAGTTTTTGAGCAAATTATGAACCCCTTATTTAAAATGTTTTTTTCGAGCTTATGGGCCGGCGTAACTGTTTGGGTTCTACTGAGAATATTGGATGGTTATGTTTTTGATACAACCAGAATCGCCGGCCTAATCGGTTTGACAGTAATTAGCAGTATAGGCGGGATTTTTATCTATCTAGTTCTGGGTCTTTCTTTTCAGTTGAAAGAAGCCAGAGCAATTATTAAATTAATTAAATCAGTTTTAATCTGGCCGAGGGAAATTCTTCCTTTACAGGAATTACCTCCCAGACCGGATTAGTTTTCGATTTTATTTTGACACCGCGATTAGAGTTTAATATACTGAATTAATGCCTAAAAAAGAAATTAGTTTACTGCCTGAAGAAAATGTTGTTAAAACCTTGACCGACAAAACGGTAAAGTGGATCTTGTCTGTTGGAAAATACATTGTAATATTTACCAACCTGGTTGTTATTGGCGCCTTTCTTTCCCGGTTTTGGCTTGACAGACAGAATACGGATTTATCGGAAAAGATTCGTCAGCAAAAGGCAATATTATCCAGTGTTGAGGATTTTGAGAAAGAATTCCGTTTATTTCAGTCGAGGTTGGCTAAAATAGATGGAGAGTTTGGCAAAGATTATCAGCCGGTTGATCCACTTTTGATTATTGCTGAAAGTTTGCCCGCTGACGTTCTTTTGTCTGATTTTAGTTTTTCGGATGCAAAAGGCAAAGCCCAAGCTAACCTTAAAGCGCAGATTTTTTCTGAAATGGGGTTGGCGGAATTTATTGACCGTCTTTTATCTCAGCCGGAAATTTCATCTGTCCAGGTGGGAACAATTGAAAAAGAGGAAGGAAAAGGCGGAATGACCATCCAGTTTTTAGTTAAGTTTAATTATTTAGTTGACGAAAATGAAGAAAAAGGAACTGAAAAACCAGCTTGAGGAATATCAGAAAAAGTTAAATAACAAATTGACTGAATATGCTGAGAGTGAAAGCAGTTGGCGTCATATGGAGATTATTATTACTCTTTTGTCAATAACTTTTTTCGTGGTTTTTGCAATTAGGCCGGCTGTACTGACTATTTCAGGACTTATTGGTGAAATTAATGAAAAAAAAGAAACCAGCCGGCAAATGCAAAGTAAAATAAATTCGGTTATTATCGCCCAGGAGGAATTTGCCTTGGTTCAAGGAAAAAGAAACATTTTGGAAAGTTATCTTCCTTCAAAATTTTCTATTATCCAGGGTATTATTCAAGTAGCCGGTGCCGCTTCTGGCAGTAATCTAGAAATAAATCAGATGAATATTAGGGGAATAGAAAATATGGTTTCGCCGGGCAGTGAGTTTTCGGGATTGGAATTTAGCTATTCGTCAAAGGGTGAATATGACCAGTTAAAGAGTTTTATAAAAAATTTGAATTTGGTTAGAAGATGGATAGATATTAAAAGTTACCAGGTCAGTGTTGGAGAAGAAAAAGACCAGCCGTTGCATGTATTGAATTTTAATTTGAGCGGTGATTTGAATTATTGGTTTGAAGAAAATTATGGAAAAAGGGACTAAAAGCAGACAGCGGGTTATCTGGCTGGCGGGAATTACTTTATTTACTGTTTTTATTTGGGTTGCTTTAGATAGTTATCATGAATTAGTAAGAAGAGACCGGCTGGAAGATGTCAGCCAACTGCTTACTCCACTTAACCCTGAGTTGGATGAGGAAATTATAGAAAAAATTGAACAGCGGCGGGAATATGAGTTGGAAGAAGTTGACCAATATTTGAAAGCTGAGCCGACGCCGGAGCCGACTGCTGATGAAGAAGAGGGCGAAGAAGAAGAGACACCAGACGATGAAGTTGTTTTAGAAGACGAAGAAGCGGTTGAAATAGAAGAACCGGATTTAGAAAATTTGGAAACGGAAGAACCGGAAAATATAGATGAATGAAAAAAAAATTCCTACTATTGTCGGAATTTTATTGGTTTTAGGAATAGTCGGCGGTCTTAGTGTGATGAAAAAAGGGACAGCTTTTTTTTCGCGTGCTTCAAAGGATGTTTCTCCTCAGGATGTTAAAATTACTAATATAACCGACACCTCGTTTACGGTTTCGTGGGTTACGCAGAAAGAAGCAGTTGGCTATATAGAAGTTGAAGAAGCTAACCAAAAGACACATCTTGATATCCGTGACGGTCCTGATAATTTGGGTAAATATACAACTCACTATGTGGAAGTTAAAAATTTAGATGCGGAAAAAAAATATAGTTTTACAATTTACTCGGAAGGAAAAGAGTTTAAAGACGAAGGCCGGTCTTATTCGGTAACTACGGCGAACATGGTGCCGGGAGAGCCGGCAAAGGCCAACTTGGCTTCCGGAAAGGTAGTCACTTCTGCGGATGAACCGGCAGGCGGAGCAATTGTTTATGTTAATATTTCCGGGATAAGTCCTTTATCAGCATTGGTGACGGACAAGGGGAATTGGGTAATACCTTTGGCTCGGGCCTACTCCGAAGATTTATTAAAAAGAGCCGATTATGTGGAAGGTGAAATAATTGAAACTATTAATGTCGATGGGGGAAAACTAGGTAATGCGTCGGCAGTCGTTTTTACTAAAAACGACGACCCGGTACCGCCTGTCAAACTTGGCGGCGACTATGATTTTACTGCTGATACTGACAACGATGTCTTTGAAGATGAAGAAATTGTTCAGCCGGGTACTGGTGAGTCACGTTTGCAAACCCCTGAAGATGTGGAAGTGGAAAGGGAATTCAAAATTATTTCACCTGATGACGGCGAAACTATTAATACTTCAAAACCGCAGATTTTCGGTGAAGGTCCTCAGGGGGGAAGATTAAAAATCATCTTGGAATCACCGGTTCAATATGAAGCAGAGTTGGAAATCGGGTCTGATAATCAATGGCAGTGGGTGCCGCCTCAAGATTTAACACCCGGTTCTCATACTTTGAAAGTAAATTATGTCGATCCTCAAACCGGTGAGGAAAAGAGCTTTCTACGTACATTTGTTTTAGCCGCCAGCGCTGATGAAACAGAACCGGCTTATAGTGCTTCGCCTTCTGGAAGTACGGCTACTCCTACAATGACGCCGACTCCGACGAGCCAGCCGACCAGTACACCGGAACCGACTGACACACCTCTGCCGACAGAAACAACTGCTCCGACTGCTCCTCCCAGAAAAAGTCAGCCGTCAACTGAATCCGGTGTGCCGGACAGCGGTTTTTGGGAACCGACATTTATATTATTAGGGGGCAGTTTATTTGTA